>NZ_JBBDGM010000005.1:0-269265 GCF_037204185.1 Microbacterium bandirmense
GTCCCGTGACAAGGTGGGTTTCGTCGGGGACAATGAAGGGATGCTGACCATGAACGAGCCGCAGGTGTGGACGCTGATCGGTGTGTTCGCCGGGTCGCTCGGCATCATCGTCACGCTGGTGGTGGCGATGATGAAGAACATGGCCACAGGCTTGCGGACCGAGATGCGGCTGGGCTTCGAAGCAGTCGGGGTCAGATTCGACGCTGTTGACAGACGATTCGACGGGATAGACAAGCGCCTTGACGGTGTCGACAAGCGCCTTGACGGTCTCGACAGCCGCGTAGGTCGGTTGGAAGCGCGATTCGACCACCTCGAGCGCGATGTGACGACGCTGTTCCGTCGGGACTTCGGCGAGTCGATCTGACCTGTCGCACCGCGCGCTGACAGAAGTCCTCAGCGCGGGTCGTACCGCACCGGCTCGTGCGTGCGGGCGACGAGGCCGCGCAGCTCTTCCAGCGTTGTCGGCGCGGCGCCCAGCGCGCGCGCCTGAACCAGCACGTTGCCGAGCGCTGTCGCCTCGACGGGGCCGGCCAGCACGGGGAGTCCGGAGCGGTCGGCGGTCGCCTGGCAGAGCAGCCGGTTCAGCGATCCGCCGCCGACGATATGGATGCTGTCCACCGAGCGGTCTGCCAGCTCTGCTGCGGTGCGCACCGCCTCGGCGAAGGCGGCGGCGATCGATTCGACGATGGTTCGGACGAACGCGGGGCGCCCCACTGGAACCTCGTGACCGGACGCCTGCAGCAGCGCAGCGATGCGGGCGGGCATGTCGCCGGGTGCGCTCAGGGCCGGATCGTTCGCGTCGAACAGCGGCACTGTGACATCTGCGGCGCCTGCGGCACCGGTGTCGCCCGCCGCGCCGGATTCGACCGCGCCCGCCTCGGCGAGCAGGGCGGGAAGGTCGATCGGGCTGCCGTCCTCGTCCTCCCAGGCCCGGATGCTCTCACTGAGCAGCCAGAGGCCGGTGACGTTGTGCAGAAAGCGGATGCGACCGTCGACGCCGAGCTCGTTGGTGAAGTTCGCCGCGCGTGCAGCATCCAAAAGCACCGGCGCCTCGAGTTCGAGACCGACCAGCCCCCACGTGCCGCACGAGATGTAGGCGGCGTTCGCGGAGACGAGGGGCGCGGCCACCACGGCCGAAGCGGTGTCGTGCGACCCGACGGCGATCACCGGTAGATCGGCGCCGATGCGTGCGGCGATCTCGGGTCGCAAGTGTCCGATCGTCTCGCCGGGGCTGACCAGCTCGGGCAGGATCCGATGGGGGATGCCGAGTTGCTCTGCGAGTTCGAGATCCCACTGGGCGGAGCGCACGTCGAGCAGCCCGGTGGTCGAGGCGTTGGTGCGCTCGGCGACCTGCCGTCCGGTGAGCAGCCAGGCCACCAGATCGGGGATCAGCAGAGCAGCCTCCGCCTCGGCCGTGCGGGCGTCGACACGGTACTGGTACAGCGTGTTGAACGGCAGGAACTGCAGGCCGTTGCGCTGATACAGCTGTGCGAACGGAACGATGTCGTGCACCTCGGCGACGCCGCGCTCGGTGCGCTCGTCGCGGTAGTGGAACGGCTCGCCGAGCAGTTGCCCGTCGCGCAGCAGGCCGTAGTCGACCGCCCACGAGTCGATGCCGATGCTCTCGATGGCCGGCTCGCGCCGCACCGCCTCGGCCAGCCCGTCGACGATGCTCGCGTACAGCGCGCCGAAGTCCCAGTGCAGCCCGTCTTCGCGTTCGACGGGGCCGTTCGGGAAGCGCGAGACGAGTTCGAGCTCCACCGCGTCGGCGGTGATCCGCCCGATCACCACCCGCCCGCTGGTCGCTCCGAGATCGACCGCCACCACGGCGCGGGCGCTCATCGCAGGCATCCGATCGCCGAGCGCGGTCATTCCCGGCATCCGATCGCCGAGTGCACCGGATGCTGCCGAGTGCACGCGCTACTCGCGTGAACGTCCCGCGCGGTCGGCGAGATCCCGTGCTGTCGACGGAAGGGAGGGCAACCGTACGCGCTCATCGCAGGAACGCGGCGGCCACGCCGGAGTCGACGGGGATGTGCAGTCCGGTCGTGCGGCTGAGCTCGGGGCCGGTGAGCACGTACACGGCATCCGCGACGTTCTCGGGCACGACCTCGCGCTTGAGGATGGTGCGGTTGGCGTAGAACTGGCCCAGGTCCTCTTCGGCGACGCCGTAGGTCGCGGCGCGATTGGCGCCCCAGCCCGAGGCGAAGATGCCCGAGCCGCGCACGACGCCGTCGGGGTTGATGCCGTTGACGCGGATGCCGTGCTCGCCGAGCTCCACGGCCAGCAGCCGCACCTGGTGCGCCTGGTCGGCCTTGGTCGCCGAGTAAGCGATGTTGTTCGGGCCGGCGAAGACCGAGTTCTTCGACGAGATGTAGATCACGTCGCCGCCGAGCTTCTGCTCGATGAGCACCTTCGCGGCCGCCTTCGAGACGAGGAACGAGCCCTTCGCCATGACGTCGTGCTGCAGATCCCAGTCCTGCTCGGTGGTCTCCAGCAGCGGCTTCGACAGCGACAGGCCGGCGTTGTTGACGATCAGGTCGACGCCTCCGAAGGCCAGCACGGCCTCGTTCAGCGCGGCCTGCACGGCGTCAGCATCCGCCACGTTCGCGGCGACGCCGATGGCGACGTCGGCACCGCCCAGCTCGGCGGCGGCGGCCTGGGCCTTCTCGAGGTCGAGGTCGGCGACGACGACGCACGCGCCCTCGGCCGCGAGACGGGTGGCGATCGCCTTGCCGATGCCCGACGCCGCGCCGGTCACGAAGGCGATGCGGCCCTGATGGGTCTTCGGCTTCGGCATCCGCTGCAGCTTCGCCTCTTCGAGCGCCCAGTACTCGATGCGGAACTTCTCAGCATCCGAGATGGGGGAGTAGGTCGAGAGCGCCTCGGCGCCGCGCATGACGTTGATCGCGTTGACGTAGAACTCGCCGGCGACGCGGGCGGTCTGCTTGTTCGCGCCGTACGAGAACATCCCGACGCCGGGGATCAGCACGATCAGCGGATCGGCACCGCGGATCGCGGGGGAGTCTGTCGAAGCATGAGCGTCGTAGTACGCCTGGTAGTCGGCGCGGTACTCGGCGTGCAGCTCGTGCAGACGCGCGATCTGCTCGTCGAGCGACGCGGTGGCCGGCAGATCGAGGATCAGCGGCTTGACCTTGGTGCGCAGGAAGTGGTCGGGGCAGCTCGTGCCGAGCGCGGCGAGGGCGGGCGCCTTCTCGGATGCCAGGAAGCCGGTCACCACGTCGGCGTCGGTGAAGTGCCCGACCATCGGCTTGTCGTGCGACGCGATGCCGCGGATCGTCGGAGCGAGGGCTGCCGCGCGCTCACGACGCTCGGCGTCGGGGAGTGCCTCGAAGCCGGTGCGGACGCCGCCGAACGGCTCGGCCTTCCCGTGCTCGGCGATGTAGGCCGCCGCGGTGTCGATGATCCACAGGGAGTTCGCCTCGGCAGCATCCGACGTGTCTCCCCACGCGGTGATGCCGTGGCCGCCCAGGATGCAGCCGATGGCATCCGGGTTCTGCTTCTTGATCTCGGCGATGTCGAGACCCAGCTGGAAGCCGGGGCGGCGCCACGGCACCCAGACGACCTTGTCGCCGAAGATCTTCGCCGTCAGCTGCTCGCCGTCGGCCGCCGTCGCGATCGCGATGCCGCTGTCAGGGTGCAGGTGGTCGACGTGCGCGGCATCCACGAGCCCGTGCATGGCGGTGTCGATCGAGGGAGCCGCTCCGCCCTTGCCGTGCAGGCAGTAGTCGAACGCGGCGACCATCTCGTCTTCGCGCTCGATGCCGGGGTAGACATCGACCAGCGCGCGCATGCGGTCGAGCCGCAGCACGGCCAGGCCCTGCTCCTTCAGCGTGCCCAGGTCGCCGCCGGAGCCCTTCACCCACAGCAGCTCGACCGGCTGACCGGTGACCGGGTCGGTCTCGGTGCCCTTGGCCGAGGTGTTGCCGCCCGCGTAGTTGGTGTTCTTCGGGTCTGCGCCGAGACGGTTCGAACGCGCGATGAGGGAGGCGGTGGTGGGGTTTGCCATGGGAGCTCCGCTCGAAGATGTTGTTACTTCATGTTAATTGTGACAAGAAGTAACGAGTCATGCAAGTGTCAGCGGATGTCGACGGACTCGCGGTAGGGGTCGAGTCGATGATCGGAGGGGTCGAGCTCGGTGATCATCAAATGGACCTCGGACAGTGTGAACGTCACAGAGGCCGCCATGGCATCCAGCTTCGAGGAGTCGACGCAGAGGATGATCTGCCGGCTGTTGCGGGCGAAGCAGCGCTTCACCTGGCTCTCCGCAAGCGAGATCTCTGAGCTGCCGTGCGTCGCGTCCACGGCGCTCGCAGAGGTGAAGAAGCGCTGGTACAGCATCGACTCGGCGGCCTCGCAGGCCAGCTTGCCCACGAAGCTCCCCGTCTCCGCCTCGAGCTCTCCGCCGACGAGCACCGGGGTGAGCCCCTGGCCTGTGCGCAGCACGCTGAAGTTCTCCCACGAGTTGGTGGCGATCATCAGGTTCGAGTGTGCGTTCAGGCTGGGAGCGAGTGCCGCCACCGTGCTCGAGGCGTCCAATGCGATCGCGCCACTCGACGGCAGCAGGTCTGCGGCCTTCGCGGCGATCATCTGCTTTGCCCGGGTTCGCACCGTGCGGCGCTCACGGAAAGGGCGAGGCCCGTCGACAGACAGCGCTCCGCCGCGCACCCTCCGCAGCAGGCCCTCGGCCTCGAGATCGTCGAGATCTCGTCGCACGGTCATCTCCGACACGCCGAGTTCTGCGGCCAGCGCGTCGATCTGCGCCGCACCCTCGCGGTTCACGGCGGCGAGGATCGAGGTGCGGCGCTCTTCGCCGCGGATGGTGCTGTTCGTCGCCATCGCGTGCCTTTCAGGTGATCGATCTTGTGACTTCGCACAGGATATCTCGCGATCAGCGGCGCAGGTCGATCCGTCTGTCGCTGGAGCGCCGCACGACGAGTTCGGGCTCGAGCACGACGCGGCGGTGTGTGTGGGCGGGATCGCCTGCAGAGTGCTCGAGCAGCAGCCGCGCCGCGATCTGCCCGAGCTCATCGATCGGCTGTCGGATGGATGTCATGGGGACCACCCAGTCTCGGGCGAATTCGATGTCGTCGTAGCCGACGAGAGCAATGTCGTCCGGCACGGAGAGGCCTGCTCCCGCCAGGGCTCGGTACGCGCCGAAGGCGAGCATGTCGTTGCCGCAGAAGATGGCATCCGGGGTTCCGGCCTCCAGCAGGAGCTCGGCTGCGCGCTGCCCGTCGCGGATCCCGATACCCGAGACGCTGATCTCGGTCAGATGCTCGTCCGGGTCGAGGCCGAGCTCGGTCATGGCGTGACGGGCGCCTGCGGCGCGCTGGGCGAACTGGCGCAGATCGGGGGAGCCTCCGAGGAAGGCGATCCTCCGATGCCCGAGCTCGAGCAGATGTCGCACGGCGAGGGCGCCGCCGCTGAAGTTGTCGACGGTGACCGAGCAGTGCTGGTCTCCGCCGTCGAAGTCGAGCAGGACGACGGGGAGGTCTCCGGGCAGGTGGACGTACCGGTCGGAATTGGGGTCAGGGGTGGCAGGGGCCAGGAGCGCGCCGCGTACGCGCTGGGCGGCGAGCATGGTCAGCAGAGCCGACTCGCGCTCGAGGTCGCCCTCGGAATTGCAGAGCATCACGACGTGATCCGATTCGCGTACCGCTCGCTCGAGAGCGTGGGCAGTCTCCATGTAGAACGGGCTCTCGACGTCGAGCACCACGAGTCCGATGACGCTGCTGGCCGCGCCGGTCAGCACGCGCGCCTGCTGGTTGGGCACAAAGCCCAGCGTGCGGATGGCGTCCTCGACGACCTTGCGGGTGCGAGGATGCACTCGCTCGGGGTGGTTGATGGTGTTCGAGACCGTCCCGGTCGCGACGCCCGCCAGTTCGGCCACGTCGCGCAATCGCACGGGACCGTTCGGAGCTGGCGTCTTGCTCGGCATGGTTCGCCCCCTTCTCGAAGACACTGCTGCTCACTTTACGGCCGCTCGCGGTGCTCTCTTGCGGGAACGACTGCGACCATGTACTTTTGAAGCGCTTCAGAAAATGAAGCGCTTCAAAACTGTTTATACCACGCGACGACGCGGGAATCCCTACCCGGCGTCGCCCCTATCTCGATCCGATGTCGCATCAAGGAGAAGAACATGAAGCAACGACGCTTTACCGGCCTCGCAGTCGGTCTGGCCGCAGTGCTGACGCTGGGACTCGCAGCGTGCACGCCCGGAGGCGAAACCGCCCAGCCAGGCGCCGACGGCGCGAAGGGCGACGGTGATTACACCATCGCCATCGTCCCCAAGGACTCCACGAATCCCTGGTTCGTGCGCATGGAGGAGGGCGTCAAGACGTACGCCGCCGACAGCGGCATGGAGGTGTACCAGAAGGGGCCCGCCGAGACCGACGCCACCATGCAGGCGCAGGTCATCCAGGACCTGATCGCGCAGGGAGTCGACGCCATCGGCGTCGTGCCGGTCGACCCGGGGGCGCTGGAGACTGTGCTCAAGCAGGCGATGGACGCAGGCATCGTCGTCGTCACGCATGAGGGCGCCAGCCAGGAGAACACGATGTACGACATCGAGGCGTTCAACAACAGCGATTACGGCGGGTTCATCATGGACAACCTCGCCGAGGCCATGGATGAGGAGGGTGTCTACACGACCATGGTCGGGCACGTCACCAACGCCTCGCACAATGAATGGGCCGACGGCGCCGTCGCGAAGGCCGAAGCCGACTACCCGAACATGACGCTTCTGGCCGCAGAACCGCGGGTGGAATCCCAGGATGACGGCGAGGTGGCCTACCAGGTCGCCAAGGAGGTGCTGAAGAAGTACCCCGAGATCAAGGGCATCGTCGGGACCTCGTCGTTCGACGCGCCGGGCGTTGCCCGTGCGATCGAGGAACTCGGTCTGACCGGCAAGGTCTTCGTCACCGGAACCGGCATGCCGGCCGCGAACAAGGGCATCCTCGACCAGGGGCTGGTGAAGAGCCTCACCCTGTGGGACCCGGCGGACGCCGGATACGCGATGGCCGCGCTCGCCACCAAGATCCTCGACGGTGAGGAGATCGCCGACGGCGTCGACCTCGGGATCAAGGGCTACGAGAACATGAAGTTCGCCGAGGGCAGCGACAAGGTCCTCGAGGGAGACGGCTGGATCGTCATCGACAAGGACAACGTCGACAGCTTCGGTTTCTGAGCCGAGCGGACGTGTCGCCGGGGCGGACAGCCTCCGCCCCGGCATCCCTCGTGCCATTCGCGGAACCCCGTATGAAAGGACGCACCGATGGTGCAGAACGTCATCGCAGTACGCGGCGTCAGCAAGGCGTTCGCCGGTGTGCAGGCGCTCGACGACATCTCATTGGAGATCGCCCCCGGCGAGATCCACTGCCTGGCAGGTGAGAACGGCAGCGGAAAATCGACGCTGATCAAGATCATCTCCGGCGTGCATGCGCCGGACTCCGGAGTCGTCGAACTCGGCGGTGAGCCCTTCACGAAGCTCAATCCGCGCATCGCCATCGCGCACGGCGTGCAGGTGATCTACCAGGACTTCTCGGTGTTCCCGAATCTCACGGTCATGGAGAACCTCGCGCTGCCGGCCGAACTCTCCGAGCGCCGTGCGTTCGTGAGCTGGCGGCGGATGCGAAAGATCGCCGCAGAGGCGCTGGCGAAGATCAACGTGGACATCGACCTGGACGCGATCGTCGGCACTCTGTCGGTCGCGCAGAAGCAGCTGATCGCGATCGCCCGCGCCCTCATGAGCGACGCGCGACTCATCATCATGGACGAGCCGACCACCGCGCTGACCAAACGCGAAGTCAACGCGCTCTTCGCGATCATCCTCGACCTGAAGTCCCGCGGGATCGCCACGCTCTTCGTCAGCCACAAGCTGGAGGAGGTCTTCGAGATCAGCGAGAAGTTCACCATCATCCGCAACGGCAAGCACGTCATCACCTGCCTGCCCGAAGAGCTGGACCACAAGACGTTCTCCTTCTACATGACCGGTCGCGAGTTCGACGACGCCAGGTTCACCCCGGACCTGGAATCGTCCCGGCCCGTGCTCGAGGTCGATGCGCTCTCGGCGCACGGCGCGTTCGCTGACGTCGACCTCTCGCTGCGTGCGGGGGAGATCCTCGGCATCACCGGGCTGCTGGGCTCAGGGCGCACGGAACTCGCGCTGTCGCTGTTCGGCGCACTCAAGACAGACGCAGGCGAGATGCGGATCGAGGGTGCGCCGGTGAAGCTGAAGACCGTGCGTGATGCGATCGCGCACCGCATCGGATACGTACCCGAAGACCGCCTCACCGAGGGGCTGTTCCTGGAGCGCTCGATCAGCTCGAACATCATCATCTCGGAGATCGATTCGTTCGTCTCAGGGCTGGGTGCTCTGGATCAGAAGAAGGCGGATGCCGAGGCGAAGCGGTGGGTGGAGCGACTGCGCATCGCGACACCCGACCCCGAGAACGCGGTCAACACGCTCTCGGGGGGAAACCAGCAGCGCATCGTGCTCGCCAAGTGGCTCGCCACCAACCCGCGCGTGCTCATCCTCAACGGGCCGACCGTGGGCGTCGACATCGGGTCGAAGCACGACATCCATCGGGCGCTGCGCGAGCTCGCCGCCGAGGGGCTCGGAGTGATCATCATCTCGGATGACATCCCCGAGGTGCTGCAGAACTGCAACCGCGTGCTCGTCATGAACGCCGGACGCATCATCAGCGAGATAGACCCCGAGACGACCGGCGAGGCCGAATTGGCAGCGCTCATGTCCGAGGACACGACCACAGGAAAGGAGGAGGACTGAGATGCGTTCGTACCTTCACAGGGTCGTCAGAGCCAACGAGTTCTACGTTCTGCTCGTCATCGTCGCGCTCAGCCTGATCATCCAGGCACGCAGCGGCCAGTTCTTCACCGCGAACAACCTCGTCGATCTCGCCAACGCCATGGTGGTGCCGGGCATCTTCGCGGTCGGCGCGTTCATGGTGCTCGTCTCAGGTGGCATCGACGTGTCCTTTCCCGCTCTCGCCTCCCTCGCGGTCTACGCCACGACGCGCCTGCTCGTGGACGCCGGATGGGAGGGCGGGATCTGGCTGCCGTTCCTGCTCGCCATGGCGTTCGGCGCCGTCCTCGGCGCGTTCAACGGCTTCTTCGCAGCTCGATACGCGGTCCCGGTCCTGATCATCACGCTGGGCACCGCCAGCGTGTTCTCCGGCATCATGCAGGGCGCGCTGGGATCCGTGCAGATTCCGAACATCCCACCGGCGATGGCGGAGTTCGGACGCAGCTCGCTGTTCGTCGCATCGAATCCGAAATCCGGGCTGACCTCCAGCATGCCGGTGTCGTTCCTGCTGCTCGTGGTGGTCGTGGCCATCGCCTTCGTGGTGCTGAAACACACCACCTTCGGGCGGGGCATCTACGCGATCGGCGGCGACGAGAGCGCTGCATCGCGGGCCGGATTCAATGTGCGCCGCACGAAGTTCTGGCTGTACGTCGCGGTCGGGGTGATCTCGGCGATCGCCGGACTGATCCGAACCAGCGGCATGGGGCAGATGCATCCCACCAACCTGCTCGGGATGGAGCTGATGGTCATCGCGGCCGTCGTGCTCGGAGGTACCGCGATCACCGGCGGCACCGGCACACTGACCGGCGCGATGCTCGGAACGCTGCTGATCGTCATCGTGCAGAACAGCATGATCCTCGTCGGAGTGCCCACGTTCTGGCAGGGGTTCGCGCTCGGCGTGCTCATCATCGTCGGAACCGGCATCTCGGCCATACAGCTCACCAGACGTGCCCGCCGACGCAGCGCGGCGCTGGTCTAGAAAGGACCGGACGATGTTCGAGACGACACAGACACAGCGTCCTGGGATGCGCTTCCTGCGGGATCAGCATGTCGTGAGACTGGGCGCGATCCTCGTGCTGCTGCTCATCTTCTTCGCGATCGTGAAGCCGAAGAACTTCTTCGGCGCAGCCACCTGGCAGTCGATGGCGATCCAGTTCCCGGAGTTCGGCCTGATGGCTCTGGGAGTGATGGTGACCATGATCATCGGCGGGATCGACCTGTCGGTCGTCGGCATCGCCAACATGACCGCGATCGGAAGCGCCCTGCTCATGCTGCAGATCGCGCCGACGGGCTCCGATCCCGGCAGCGGACAGCTGGCGCTGATCGCGGCGATCCTCTTCTCTCTCGTGGTGGGCGCCGCCGCCGGCATCCTGAACGGCATCCTGGTCGCCAAGGTGCGCATACCGGCGATCCTGGTCACGCTGGGAACATTCGAGCTGTTCACCGGCATCGCCGTCATCGTCAGCGGTGGCAAACCCACGAGCGGTCTTCCTCCGGAGTACGCCCAGGTCATGGCGAGTCGCATCGCGGGCATCCCGATGCCGGTGATCATCTTCATCCTGGCGACCGTCGTCATCGGCCTGATCATGTACAAGACGGCGTTCGGGACGAAGCTCTACATGCTCGGCTCGAACGAGACGGCGGCGCAGTTCAGCGGGCTGAAGACGACGAGTCTCATCATCCGCACCTACATGATCTCGGGCATCTACGCGTCGCTCGCCGGACTCGTCATGCTCGCCAACTACAACTCCGCGAAGGCCGACTACGGGTCGACCTACACGCTGCTGGCGGTGCTGATCGTCGTCCTCGGCGGCGTGAACCCCTACGGCGGCTCCGGACGCCTGTCCGGGGTGGTGCTCGCGGTCATCGTGCTGCAGCTGCTGTCGTCGCTGCTGAACACCTTCCCGAACATCAGCAACTTCTACCGCCCGCTCATCTGGGGCGGGGTGCTGCTGCTGGTCATCGTCGTGAACCAGTGGGACAGACGCGGCAACCTCACTCGACTACTCCGCTGGAAAGGGAGAACATCATGAAGCTGACCAAGGATCGTCACGTCGTCGTCGGCGCTGACTTCGCGGGCTACCCGCTCAAAGAAGCCGTGAAGGAGCACCTGCAGGAGCGCGGATGGACGGTCCACGACCTGACGCCGAGCCAGGAGGACGCCCCGATGTACCATCGCGTGGGCTTCATGCTCGGGGCGCAGATCGCGGAGCGCCAGTACGAGAAGGCGCTCGCGTTCTGCGGCTCGGGCATGGGCATCCATGTCGCGGCGAGCAAGGTGCCGCACGTGCACGCCGCGGTCTGCGAGTCGGTGCCGTCGGCGCTTCGCGCCACCACCGCGAACAACTGCAACCTGCTCGCCATGGGCGCGTTCTACACCGCACCCCGTCTCGGAAAGGCGATGGCCGACGCATTCCTCGACCACAGCTTCGGAGACGGCTACGAGGACTGGCAGGGCTTCGCCGAATACCACCGGATCGGGTTCGACGAATGCGAGAACTTCGATTACGAGGCGTATCGCGACAACGGATTCCAGATCGTCGACCCCGGCGTGGCGGTGCTCGGCGACGAGCCTCGCGGCCTCGCCTTCTGAGAACGGAGCTGAGATGGCCAAGATCCTGCTGGCGGGGGAGTCCTGGGCGACCACCACGATCCACACGAAGGGTTTCGACACCTTCACCACGTCGTCCTACGGCGAGGGAGCCGCGGACTTCATCGCGGCGGCGGAAGCCGGCGGGCACATCGTCGACTTCATGCCGAACCATGTCGCTGCCGAGAAGTTCCCGGCTCATGCCGAGGCGCTCGCCGAATACGACGTCGTGGTGCTGAGCGACATCGGGGCGAACACGCTGCTGCTGCCCGACAGCGTCTTCAGTCGGGGCGAGCGCATGCCGAATCGACTGCAGGTTCTCGCGGATTGGACCAGTGCCGGTGGTGCGCTGCTGATGGTCGGCGGATATCTGACGTTCCAGGGGATCGAGGGGAAGGCGAACTACCGCAACACGCCGCTCGCGCGAGTGCTCCCCGTCGAGATGGAGGTCGGCGATGATCGCGAGGAGACCCCGCAGGGCGTCGTGCCCACGGTCGTCGCCGATCATGCGATCACGCGCGGGCTAGCCGCGGAATGGCCCGCGATCCTCGGCCATCATCGGCTGACGCCGCGCGCCGATGCGGAATCGCTCGTTCAGGCGGGCGGGTATCCGCTGCTGGTCGTCGGCCAGCAGGGCGCAGGTCGAGTCGCCGCATTCGCCAGCGACATGGGGCCGCACTGGCTGCCGCCGGAGTTCCTGGCCTGGGAGGGGTTCACCCCGCTCTGGCAGCGACTCATCGGATGGCTGAGCAGAGAGATCGAGTGAGCGCGGTGCCGAGACGGGCCGGCCACGTCGCCGCTCTCGATTTCGGTGCGACCAGCGGTCGGGTGATCGTGGGTGAGGTCGGCGCGGATGTGCTGCGGATGCAGCAGTTCGCCCGCTTCGCCAACGAGCCGGTTCGCGTCGCGGGCCGACTGCATTGGAACGTGCTCTCGCTGTGGCAGGGTGCGCTGGACGGATTGGCGGCCGCAGGCAGGCACGCGGGGGCGCTGCTGTCGGTCGCAGCCGATACCTGGGGCGTCGATTACGGCATCCTCCGCAGCGGACGGATGCTGTCGACGCCTGTGCACTACCGCGATGAGCGCACGGCGGGGGCGGTGGAGCGCGTGGAGCGTCGGATGCCCGCAGCCGAGCAGTACGCGCGGGCCGGCACTCAGATCCTGCCGATCAACACGATCTACCAGTTCGCAGTGGACGCCGACGAGGGCGGATTCGAGGCGGCCGACGGGGCGCTGCTGATGCCGGACCTGTTCTCGTACTGGCTCAGCGGCGAGCGGGTCGCCGAACGCACGATGGCCTCGACCACCGGGCTCATGAATGCGCGCACGGGAAACTGGGACGACGCTCTCGTAGCGGCTTCGGCGGCCCCGTCGGGACTGCTGCCGCAGATCGTCGCGCCGGGCACGAGGATAGGTGCGCTGCGCGCGGACGTCGCCGAGGCGGTCGGTCTCGGCGCGGGAGTCCACGTGCTCGCCGTGGGGGCGCACGACACAGCATCCGCCGTGGTGGCGACGCCGATGCCCACCGACGGTGCGGCGTACATCTCCTGTGGAACGTGGGGGCTGGTGGGCATCGAACGCGCCGCCCCTGTGCTCACCGAGGAGGCCCGCAGGGCGGGCTTCACCAATGAGTCCGGGGTGGACGGACGGTACCTGTTCATGCGAAACGCGATGGGACTGTGGATGCTGAGCGAGAGCATCCGATCCTGGACGGCCGCCGGAATCCGGGCCGAGCTGCCGGACCTGCTCCGGGCGGCTGCCGAGCTCGCCGACGGGACGAGCATCGTCGACGTCGATGATCCGCGGTTCGCTGTACCGGGGAATATGCCCGAGCGCGTCGCGGAGTGGTGTCGTGAGCGAGGGCTCGCGGTGCCGCAGAGTCCTGCCGAGACGGTCCGGTGCATCGTCGAGTCTCTGGCCGCCGCGTTCGCCGACGCCACCAGAGACGCAGCGCGGCTGGCGGGTGCGGCACTCACACAGATCAACATCGTCGGCGGCGGCTCGCAGAACGAGCTGCTGTGCCAGCGGATAGCCGACCGGTCGGGCCTGGCGGTATATGCGGGTCCGGTAGAGGCGACGGCCCTGGGGAACACCCTCGTGCAGGCACGGGCGGTCGGCCTCGTCGACGGTGAGCTCGATGATCTGCGGGCTCTGGTGCACCGTGCGCATGCGCCGCGACGATACGACCCCCGATGACCGACGTATGAGAGAGAAGACCGATGACCGCACGCATTCAGCCCCAGTTCGTCAGCGATGACCTGATCGCGCTGACCCGCCGACTCGGACGCCCCGAGCGCGATCTCGTGATCCTCGCAGAGGGCAACACGAGTGAGCTCGTCACAGAGGGGACCTTCGCGGTGAAGGCCTCTGGATCGTCGATGGAGCAGGCCTCAGCCGAGACCTTCGTCATCGCCGATGTGGATCCGCTGCTCGCGATCATCCGGGATCCCGCGGCGACGCAGGACGATCTCACGGCCGCACTGACGGCGACGGACGCGGAGGGGACCGTGGTCCGCGCGTCGATCGAGTCGCTGGTGCATGCCGCAGCGCGGGCGCACGGGCCGGTGCGCTACGTCGCGCACACCCATCCGACCGATGTGGTCGCGCTGCTGTCGAGCGCCGAGGCCGAGCACGCGTTCGCCGAACCGGTGTACTCCGAGGAGTACATGATCCTGGGGCGCAGCCTGTTCGTGCCCTATGCGGAACCGGGGCTCAAGCTGGGGCGGGTCTTCCTCGAGCATCTCGACGGCTATGTCGAGCAGTACGGAGAGACGCCCTCGCTCGTGCTGCTGGGTAACCACGGAATCGTCGCGATGTCCGATTCGGCGGCGGGGGCCGAGGCCATCTCGCTGATGGCCGTCAAGAGTGCCCGGGTGCGGCTGGGCGCACGTCTGGCCGGCGGCGTCGCCGCCCTGGACGCCGCGACCACGGCCGAGTACTTCGACCGAGCGGACTTCCGGGAGCGTCGCGCAAACCTCGCGGGCACGCAGGCATGAGAAGAGCCCCTGCCGGTGCGTCGCCGGCAGGGGCTCCTTCAGATGCGCTCAGATCAACCGTTGGCAGGCACGGGCTCGCCGTAGCGCTCGCGCTCGATCTCGTCGAGCGTCTTGCCCTCGGTCTTCGGCGCCCAGATGGTGCCGATCAGCAGAGCGGCGACCAGCAGTCCGATGATGAGCAGGCCGAGCTTGCCGAGGCCGATCGACTCGAGCAGCACGGGGAAGACCAGGCTCAGCAGGCCGACCATGACGCGGGCGAGCATGAACAGCATGCCCTGCGCGCTCGCGCGGTACTTCGTGGCGAACAGCTCGGCGGTCCACAGACCGTAGAACGCCTGCGCTCCGATGCCGGCCGAGATGCCCCACGCGACGGCGAAGAACAGCAGCGAGAAGAGGCCGGGAGGCGCGTAGATCAGCACGACCCAGGCGACCACGCCCAGCAGCGCCCCGCCGAAGTACAGCCAGCGACGGCTCACCTTGTCGCCGTAGCGCATGAAGCCGAAGTACGTGGCCGCCGCGGTGAGCGTCCAGACGAGCACCTGCAGCAGGTTCTGCTGGGTCGCGTCGTGCAGTCCGGCGGCGTCGTACACGCGGGGCTGGAAGATCCCCGCCTGTCCGGCGACGGTGTTCCACAGTCCGTAGACGCCGAGCAGGAAGGCCAGGGCGCCGAGGTTCTTCTTGTTCGAGAGCAGTCCGCCGAGCCCCGAGAAGATGGAGACCTTCTGCCCGCTGGCGCGCTCCGCCTCGCGCTGCTCCTTCCAGCGGCGCGACTCGGGAAGACCGCGGCGCACCCACCAGGTGACGGCGGCGATCACGAAGAGATGGAAGAAGATCAGGCGTGCGCCGAGGATGCCGAGCGGGCCGACGATGACGGCGAGGAGGAAGCCGACGGCCGGCCCGATCGACCAGGCCAGCTGAGCGGTGCCGACGTGGGCGGCGCGCTGCTCGCTGGGTGCCTCTTCTGCGATGTAGGTCCACGATGCCGGGACACCGGCGCCCACGGAGATGCCCATCATGATCACGCCGATGAGCAGCACGGCGAAGTTCGGCGAGAACGTCACCATCAGCGCGCCGGCCATGAACAGGATCAGGTCATAGGTGTAGATGAACTTGCGTCCGAGACGGTCGCACAGCGGGCCGCCGATCGCGGCGCCGATCGCCGCGCCGAAGGCATTCGCGCTGAGTGCGGCGATGAGGCCGACGGCGGCGTTGTCGAATCCGAACTCCGCCTGCCAGAGCGACAGGCTCGTGGCGAGTGCGATGATCGCACCCGCCTCGATGTAGTTCGACATCGCGACCGCGATGGTGGCCTTCCACGCCGTGAGCGGACGGCGGGTGCGGGTCGTGGTGGTCATGTTCACGCTCCCCATCCGGCCTGGACGCCACCGACGCGGTCGGCGGCGATCTTCTGCTGGTAGCCCGATGCAGCATACGCGGCCATCGGGTCGGCGGGCAGTCCGCGGCTCTCGCGCCACTGTGCCAGGGCGGGGCGCGCGTCGGTGTAGAAGGCGTCCATGAACACGGCGTTCGCGGCGAGCACATCGCCGGAGCGCTGCGCGGCGGCGAGGGCATCGCGGTCGACGAGCAGGGCCCTGGCGGTCATCTCCTGCACGTTGAGCACCGACCGGATCTGGCCGGGGATCTTGTCTTCGACGTTGTGGCACTGGTCGAGCATGAAGGTGACATCGGGGTTGTTCAGGCCGTCGCCGCGGATGACCTCGAACAGGATGCGGAACAGCTGGAACGGGTCGGCCGCGCCGACGATCAGATCGTCGTCGGCGTAGAAGCGCGAGTTGAAGTCGAACGAGCCGAGCTTGCCCAGGCGCAGAAGCTGCATCACGATGAACTCGATGTTCGTGCCCGGGGCGTGGTGACCGGTGTCGAGGCACACGAGCGCCTTGTCGCCGAGCGAGGCGACCTGGGCGTACGAGGTGCCCCAGTCGGGAACGTCGGTATGGTAGAAAGACGGCTCGAAGAACTTGTACTCCAGCACCATGCGCTGGTCGTCTCCGAGGCGCGCATAGATCTTCTGCAGCGAGTCGTTCAGGCGGTCCTGGCGTCCGCGCATGTCGGCCTGGCCGGGGTAGTTCGAGCCTTCGGCCAGCCAGATCTTGAGGTCGCGGCTGCCGGTGGCGTCCATCACGTCGATGCACTCGAAGTGGTGGTCGATCGCCTTCTGGCGGATGGCCGCATCCTCGTGCGTGAGCGCGCCGAACTTGTAGTCGTCGTCCTGGAAGGTGTTCGAGTTGATGGTGCCGAGCGTCACGCCGTGATCCTCGGCGTGCTTGCGCAGGTCGCCGAAGTCGCTCATGTCCCACGGGATGTGCAGCGCGACCGTCGGAGCGAGCGCGGTGTGCTTGTGCACCTGGGCCGCATCGGCGATCTTCTCGAACGGGTCGCGCGGAGTGCCCGGCGTGCCGTACACCTTGAATCGCGTGCCGGAGTTTCCGAACGCCCACGACGGGAGTTCGATCGACTGCCTTTCGAGGGCGGTGAGTTGGTCGGGTGTGAGGGTGTTCATGATGCGGTGCTTTCTGCGGCGGTGAGCTGCGCTTCGAGGTTGAAGACTTTCAGAAGAGGGCGGGCGGCCTGGTCAGGGCGGCCGGCGAGATCGACGAAGAAGCGACTCATCTCGGCTTCCCAGCGGGTGGCGACGTCGGATGCTGCGAGGTAGGCCTGCGCGGCGGCGTCGTCATCGGTCTCGTAGTAGCCGAAGAGCGTGCCGCCTTCGGCGAGGAAGAGCGAGTAGTTGCGGCGACCGGCTGCGGCGATCTCGGCGAGCATCTCTGGCCAGACCGGGGTGTGCCGTGCGATGTACTCGTCGAGCAGTTCGGGGCGTACCTGCAGTTGGAAGGCCACGCGTGTCATGGGGTGCTGCTCCTCGTTGAGTGATGCATTTGAATCGTTTCATGCCACGATAGGTCGACGCTCGTGTGGTGTCAAACGAGGTGGCGCATGCATGCGGACCGCACGGAATGAGAAGGTGGAGAGGCTGCACCGCGAAGGTGGGGCGCGAAAGGGGAGCGACATGGCCGTCGGAGTCAAGGACGTCGCGGCGGCCGCCGGCGTATCGGTCGGCACCGTGTCCAATGTGCTCAATCGACCCGATCGCGTGTCGGTGAAGACGGTCGAGCGGGTGCAGGACGCCATCCGGGCGCTCGGATTCGTGCGCAACGACGCCGCACGGCAGCTGCGTGCCGGTCGCAGTCGCAGCATCGGCCTCGTCGTGCCCGACATCGGCAACCCGTTCTTCGCGGACGTCGCCCGCGGCGCGGAGGATCGAGCAGCGGATGCCGGGATGACGGTGCTTCTCGGCAACAGCGATGACGATGTCGACCGTCAGAGTGCGCACCTCGAGCTCTTCCAGGAACAGCGGATCAACGGCATCCTGCTCACGCCGGCGTCCGACGACCTCGCCGCCATCGGCAGGTTCGCAGAGGGAGGAGTGCCCGTCGTCCTCGTGGACCGTGAAGTCGAGGAAGGCGCGCTCTCGTCCGTATCGGTGGACGACGTCGAAGGCGGCCGACTGGCAGCCTCGCACCTCCTGGAAGCGGGGCGACGACGACTTGCCTTCGTCGGGGGGCCGAGATCGATCCACCAGGTCGCGGACCGCCTGCGTGGAGCGCAGGCGGCGGTGGCCGCCGTCCCCGAGGCGACGCTCGAGATCATCGAGAGGCCATCGCTCACCGTGCTGCAGGGGAGGGCTGCCGGCGAAGCGCTGGTCGAGCGCGAGGTGGACAGGCGACCGGATGCTGTCTTCGCCGCCAACGACCTGCTCGCCGTCGGCCTGCTCCAGGCATTCAGCTTCGGCTCGGGCATCCGCGTTCCGGACGACATCGCGATGGTCGGCTACGACGACATCGACTTCGCGGCGGCCGCCGTCGTGTCGCTCAGCTCGGTCCGGCAGCCCGCTCGCGAGCTGGGCTGGACCGGCGTCGATCTGCTGCTGAAACAGCTCGACGGTGTCGATCATGATCGCCGAGTGCGGTTCCAGCCCGAGCTGATCGTGCGCGACTCCAGTCGGGCCCGTTCCGATTCGTGACTGCTCCGCGGAGCGGTTATGATTGCAGTGGTCATCCGTGCTTTACGCGTCGGATGCCTGGAGACGTCGCATAGTGGCCTAGTGCACCACCCTGCTAAGGTGGAGTCCCCTCTAAGGGGACCGAGGGTTCAAATCCCTCCGTCTCCGCCATTGTCCTGAGTCGCGACATAGCTTACGAACTTGCCGCGGCTCAGGGCTTTTTTGGTTGTCTGGGGTGTTGACGTGTTATGCGGGGTCGGTGAGTCGGGTCATCGCTGACCGGGCGGGTCATGCTTTCTTGGGCTGGTAGTTCTTGTCGGGGTCGATGGTGAACTCGGCGATGATTTGGCCGGTGTTCATGCTGCTGACGGTGATGTCGCGGTCGTGGATGAGCAGAAGCACGGGTGTGCCGACATGGGAACGGCCGATGCCGAGGTGGCGGAGTTTGCCCGCGTAGCGGAGGGTGACTTTGCCGTTCTTGTCGACGGTGTCGGTGCGGGAGCGCCATTCGGTGGTGTCGGCGGTGCTGGTCGGGGTGGCTTTCGGGTGAGCCGTGTAGGCCTGTTCGGGGGTGCGGCGGCCGAGGGAGCGGTAGGGGCGGGCGGTGTTGTACCAGGTCTGGAATTCTGTCAGCAGTGTCTGCAAGTCTTCGATCGTGTCGGGCAGGGGGCGGGCTTTGAGCCAGCGTTTGAGGGTCTGGTGGAAGCGTTCGATCTTTCCCTGGGTTTGAGGGTGTCCGGGGCGGCCGTTCTTCTGCGTGATACGGTGCGCGGCGAGCAGTTTCTCGAACCCGCCGCGGGCACCTTTGAAGCGGGCCAAGCGAGTGGTAAACACCAGTCCGTTGTCGGTGAGAGTTGAGTACGGCGGGACGTAGCGGGTGATCAGTTCGGTCATCACGGTGACGACCATCGGGCCGGTGAATGCGGTGACGGGGCGGAGCTCGAGCAGGTAGCGGGCGTGGTCGTCGAGGAAGTCGAGGATCTCGACCCGGATTCCGGCCTGGAGGAACCAGTGGGTGATGTCAGCTTGCCAGCATTCGTTGGGCAGGTCGGCTTGGAAACGGATGTAGGAGCTGCGGGGGCGTTTCTGCGGGGCGGGATTGATGAGTCCGGCGGCGTGCAGGATCCGTCGGATCGTGGCCGTGGAGGGGGCGGGGTGGCCTTCCTGCTCGAGGTGCCAGGCGATGGTGACCGGTCCGGCCTCGGCGCCAGCGGCCTGCAGCTCCCGTCGGAGGGCGATGATGCGTTCCCGGACTGCGGGCGCGATCGTTCCTGGCCGGGTCTTCGGTGCGCGAGAGCGCGGGGCGAGTCCGTCCGGGCCCTCGGCCCCGTCGCGACGGACCAGCGTGTGCACCCATTGACGGGGGAGCTCGACTCCATCAACCGCTGATGATGAGCGCGTCTTGCGAGAGCAGGGCGTGAGCATCGCTGCGCGGATCCATCGGGCCTGACAAAGGTCTCGCACCGCGGTGCGGAGGATCTCCGACGCGATGGTCATTGACGTGGTTCGCGCGGCGGCGTGAACCACCGGCTGCGCGCGGACGGGGACGACGCGTCGGAGGATGACTCCGGAGGGGTTGTAGGGGCGGAAGAAGATGACCGCGCCGATCCGCGGCACCAGGATCGCGGACGCGTCGCGTGGCGCCGTCGACCGGGCGATGCGGACGCTCGGCCCATCGGACATCACGCACGCGAAGGGCATCCGGGCGACGATTCCGGGCGAACGGATATCGTGCCGGTGACCTCTTGAACCGGGGTTTCACCGCCCCGCGGCCGGATCACACCTAGGTGATGGTCTTCACGTATGCCAGATCATGGGGCGGGCTGGGTGTACGTCGCGTTCATCCTCGACGTGTTCTCACAACACCTCGTGGTCTGGCATGCACAGACCACCACGCACGTCGATCTCGTCATGAGCTCGCTACGTACCGCGCTTCGGGAAAGCGAACGGCAAGGCCACCTCGTTGGGCCAGACCAGCTCCGGGCGCACTCGAATACGGGAAGTCAATACACGTCGCTGGTGTGGACCGAGAAGCTCGCCCTCGACGGCATCGCCCCCGATCGGATCCATCCGCGACGCCTACGATTACGCGCTCATGGAGACGATCAACGGGATCCACACGGCCGAATGCGTGCGCACGACGATCTTCCACGACGGCCCGTACAAGACGATCGTCGACGTCGAGCACGCGACCGTCGGCTGGGTCGACTGGTGCAATCACCGCAGGCTCCACGGTAGCCTGGGATGGTCAATTCCGACGAGTTCGAGAATACCTGCTACGCAGTCCCTCAAAACCTGAGCCGCTTCACGCGTAGAAGCGGGAGAGAACCTGAGTTGGTTCGGCCTGCCTGACCCAACTTGCGCAGTGTCTACGCAGAACCGGTCCCGAGCGTCGAGGAGATCGTGCGGATCGCTCGAATTCGCTCGGAACGCGCCCCGCCGCAACGGACCCGACGGCCGCGGACAGCGTGCTGCCGCAACTCACCGGGTGCTAACTCGGACGTGCCATGACTTTATCCTCCGACCTATGAAGCTTCCAGACGCCCGGGTGCTTCAAGCCCCATGGCCTCACGGCCGAACCCAACTTGTCACCTATCGGTGCAGCAGTCCCATGCTTCGTTTCCTTGTCAGAGCCAAATCATGCGGACATGGGCTCAATCGAATCTTCAGTAGACTCGAGCAACTGGTCCTCGAGATTGAATACTTCGATCGGATTCGGCACGTGATTTCCCGGTGAGTCGGGAAGATCCGCGAACATCGGCTGCATGTCGGCATCCCACCGGGCGGCGATCTCGGAGCGAGACATGTAGGCATCGGTCTTCGCAACATCGGCGGTCTCGTAGTAGCCGATCATCTGGCCGTCACCCGCGTGGAAGATCGAGTAGTTGCCGATGCCGGCAGCAGTGAGTTCGGCAAGCATCTCCGGCCACAGCTCGCGGTGGCGTTCGAGATACACCTCCAAACTCTCGACGCGAACCCGGAACTGGAAGCAGATGCGTGTCATGTCAGCACCTCGTTTCGCTCTGCAATGACGCCTTCGGCGACGAGGGATGGGGTGAGAACGACGAGGACCTTTCCCGAGGTGGGGTGCTCCTCGAGAGAGCGGAATGCATCGTCGGCTCCGTCCATGTCCACCGTGCGGCTGATCAGCAGCGCCGCCTTCCCCGGCGCACCCGCCAGCCAGTCGGCAGCGGCCTGGAAGTCGCTGTTCGCGTAGGTGAAGCTCCCCACGATAGAGCGCTCGGCGGTGCTCACGGAGAACGCGTCGATGGTCAACTCCGTCTGGCCCATGCCGACCAGGCACACGCGACCGCCCAGCTTGATCGAACTCAACGCGTCATTGACGGTTGGCGATGCGCCGACGGCGTCGATCGCGGCATCGGCCGGGCGTCCGAGGATTCGTCGAACGGCCTCGTTCACAGGCTCCGCTGTGGGGTTGATGACGGTGGCGCCGAGTGCAGTCAGGAGGTCGCGTCGTTCGGGGAGTACCTCGGTCACCAGGATTCTCTCGACTCCGGCCATCTGGAGGGCGAGGATGACGGATTGGCCGATCGGCCCACCTCCGAGCACGAGGACTGCGTCGTCCTTGGTGATTCCGGCGCGCCGCACAGCGTTGACGGCGACGGCGAGAGGCTCGACGAGGGCGCCGAAGAGCACGGGCATGGTGTAAGGCAGGGGGACGACGTTCCGCTCTGGTACGACGATGTATTCGGCAAAAGCGGAGACGACCTCTTGGGCCACCCCCAGAACCCACTTCTCGGGGTGGTGCTGCTCGCGGCCGGTGAACTCTTCGATTCCCTCTCGGGGGATTACGACGGGATTCACCGTGACGATCGTTCCTGGTGAGATGTCGTCTCGAGTGACGTCTGGGCCGACGGCGCTGACGACGCCGACCGTTTCGTGTCCCATCACCTGGCCGGGCGCGCGTCTGCCGTTTGCCCCGCTGTACCCGTGAAGGTCCGAACCGCAGATGCCGGTGGCAATAATGCGAACCTTGACCTCATCAGCGTCAGCCGACGGTTCGTCAAGGTCAGCTACGGCGAGCTTCCCAAAACTCTCGAGAACCAGCGCCCTCATGGATGCCTCCACAAGTCGTTCGCAACCATGAACTCCAACCTTTCATTATGAACTAGCTACTTCATAATGGCGATGGAGGGTTCAGAAGTCAACGAGGCGACTTCGGCACGTCCTTCAGTCCGATCGCTTCTCGGATCTCTGCGGCCGTCCGACGCAGCGCGGGGAGCAGATCCCCGGGCCATTCGGCTGAGGTCCTGAAGGTCGGCATGGTGATGCTGAGGGCTGTCTCGATTCCGATGCTTCCGGTGTGCAGTGGCACGGCGACGCAACGGCAGCCGATCACGTACTCCTCGTCATCCAGAGCGACGTCGTTGATCGCACACTGTGAGAGCACTGACAGCAGCTGCTCATGGTCGACGATGGTGTGCTCGGTCAGCGGCGTCAGCGTCACAGAGCTCACACGCTTGGCTCGCTCCTGCGGATCTAGCTGGCTCAGCAGAGCCTTGCCGATTCCTGTGGCGTGCGAGGGGAGTCGCATTCCCACCGAGGAGGCCAGGCGCATGGGATTCGGGGACTCACTGATTCCGATATAGACGTTCTCGGTGCCGTCCAGGCGTGCCAGCTGGACCGTTTCGCCGGTGTCGCGCGCGAGTGCGTCCATCAGGGGGCGAGCCCGCTCGGCGATGTTCTCGTGACCGCGATAGCCCCTGCCAACCTGCCAGGCGCGCAGGCCGACGGTGAACCTGCGGTCTGAGTCGCGCTCGATCCAGCCAGCGCTCTCCATCGTGGCGAGCAGTGCGCTGGTGCTGGACTTGGGCAGGTTCAGGTCGGACGAGAGTTCAGAGAAGCTGGCGCTCCCTACTTCGGCCAGGTGCTCAAGCACAACCAGGGTACGGTCGGCCGACTTCACTCCGGATACTTCTGGCATTGACACAGCCCCTTCGCTTGTAGATGATGTTGGTACAAAGACATGATCCTAGGTTCACACACCTGAACCTATCGAGCAAGGAAGCCCAGTATCAATGTCCAATTCGGATCTGATCGTCTCCGTTCGCGCTTACGTCGTCCCGTCGGTAGGTGGCATCAATTCTGCCCCCGACCCCCAAGCTACTGAAGAAGTCTTCAACTGGCAGCGTCAGAAGGTAGCGAACCCGATGACGAAGTACCCCGAGTTCCGCGACAACCGCTCTGCAGCCACCGGTCGCGACTCCGGTGCCACGGTGCTGGTCGAGGTCGAGTCGGCCTCGGGAGTGATCGGCATCGCGACGACGAACGGCGGAGTCGTGGCGGCATCGATCATCGAACTCCACTTGGCAGATATGGTCGAAGGTGAGTCCCCCTTCGCCCACGAGCGGGTGTGGGACCGCATGTTTCGCAGCACCATGGCATACGGCCGCAAGGGTGTCGTCATGCACGCGATCTCCGCGGTCGACCTTGCTGTCTGGGATCTCCACGGAAAGCTCACCGGCATGCCTGTGTGGGCACTGCTCGGAGGAAAGGTCCTCGATGCGATCGAGGTCTACGGCACCGGTCCCACCGCATCCAGCATCGAGAAGCTGGGGTTCTGGGGCGCGAAGCTGCCGCTCACCTGGGGTCCCAGTGAAGGCGCCGAAGGCTTCCGCCGAAACATCGAGCGGGCACGGATCGCGCGAGAGACCGTCGGGGATGACTTCCCGCTGTTCTATGACTGCTGGATGGCACTCGACGTCGACTACGCCGCGCGTCTCGCGGCTGAACTCGAACCGCTCGGCTTCCTGTGGATCGAAGAGCCTCTGCTTCCCGACGACTACGCCGGCCACGCCGAGCTTCGTCGACGCATGCCCTCCACCATGATGCTCAACACAGGAGAACACGAATACACCGCCTACGGACACAAGCTTCTCTGTGAAGCCGGCGTCGATGTCCTCCAGCCCGACCCGAACTGGTGCGGTGGCATCACCGAGCTGCGTCGGATCGCCGCGGTCGCCAACGCGCATGGCAAGCGCATCATTCCCCACGTCGGCGGGCAGTACACGTACCACTTCCTCACCTCGTACGCCCAGACATTCGTGGCTGAGTTTCCGGTGATGCAGGGCAACGGCGATGAGATCAAGCCGTTCCACGCGCCGCTGCTCCTCGGCGAAGCACTGCCGGTGGACGGCAAGATCGTGCTCGACGACAGCCCCGGCTTCGGACTCACCCGCAATGAAGACGTGCGCATCGTGCGCCCCATGTCGCGCGAGGCGCTGGCAGGACTTGCATGACCGCGCGGGCGCGGATCGCCGTCATCGGGGCCGGTTGGTGGGCGACCACGGTGCACATCCCGGCGCTCATGGTCAATCCGCACGCAGAACTGGTCGCGATCTGCGACCCGAATCCTGCGCGGGCGCAGAGTGCCGCGGCCGAAGCGGACGCACACGGATACACCGATGTCACTGAGATGCTGGCCGCCGAGGGGCTGGACGGTGTGATCATCGCGACGCCGCACTCGACGCACTACGCGATCGCCGCAGAGGCGCTGAAGGCGGGAGTCAATGTGCTCGTCGAGAAGCCACTGGCGACGTCGGCTTCGGATGCCTGGGAGCTCGTGACCATGGCTGCTGATCGCGGCCTGCTGCTGGCCGCCGGGCTCACATATCACTACGCCGCGCAGGCACCGGCGATCCGAGATGCTGTACGGCACGAGATCGGCGAGTTGCGCAGCGTCAACGCTGAGTTTTCGTCGAGCACGGGGGACTTCTTCGTCGTGGTCGACGAGAACAGCGCGAACCCGAACGATCCGAAGGCTCCGCATGCGACGACCTACTCAGATCCGAGCACGGGCGGCGGTCAGGCGCACACGCAGCTGACTCATCTGCTCGGCGGCCTGCTGTGGGCCGCCGAGGAGCAGGCCACCCACGTCGCGGCGATGACCGAGAATCACGGTCTGCGGGTCGACCTCGTCGACTCCTTCTCATTCCGTCTGGAGGGCGGCGCGCTCTGCGTCGCGAGCTCGACCGGGACGACAGCTCCGGGAGTGCCGCCTCGTCACCGCATCCGCTTCCACGGAACGAAAGGCATGGTCGAGTGGGACCTGCTCAAGGCACAGGCGGATGTCTTCCTCGAGGGCGGCACAGTCCGTCAGCTCGAGAACCCCGACCACCTGCCTGCGTATGGGCGCGAGCGCGTCAGCGAGTCGTTCGTGAACTCGATTCTGACGAATGCGCCCACGCCCGCCCCGGGGGCGTTCGCGGCCGCGTCGGTCGCGCTGATCGAGGCCGCGCTCTTCGCTGCGGAATCGGGCAAGACGATCACGGTGCCCCAGGCGCCCTTCGACATCAGGGAAAGCTGACGGACAGACCATGCAGCAGACACCGCGGCTCTCGTTCGCAGCACCCGTCTTCGCGGCTGCCGGCATGCCGACGATGCGCACTCCATCGATGCGAGAAGCGTCCTGGAGTGACGTACGCGCCATGGTGCTCGACGTCGAGCGGCTCGGGTACGCCTCGGCCTGGTTCTCGGATCACCTCTTCCACGGTCGTGACGGAGCTTTCCACGAGAGCTGGACTGCCCTCTCGATGGCGGCGGGGTTCACCGATCGAATCAAGCTGGTGAACAACCACCTCGGAAACGGCTTCCGCGACGCGCGTGTGATGGCGAAGATGGCGACCACGCTCGCGGACGCGACAGGCGATCGATTCGAGCTCTTCCTGGCCACCGGATACCGTGAGCGCGAGTTCACCGCCTACGGGCTGGACTGGCCGAGTGAGGAAGAGCGACTTGCTCGACTGGCCGAGGCGATCAAGGTTATCCGTCTGCTGTGGTCCGGCGAGCAGGTCAGCTTCGACGGCGAGTTCTACTCACTCGATGACGCCGTCGCGATGCCCACGGGCAAGACCGCGCCCTTCCTCTGGCTCGGCGGTCCCCTGAACGAGATTTCGCTCGAGCTCATCGCGCGAGAGGCCGATGGATGGAACTCGTTCCCTCTGAGCCTCGACGCTTACCGTGAAGCATCCGCGCGAGTAGAGGCGGCATGCCGTGCGATCGGCCGCGACCCCGCCACTCTCCGTCGATCGCTCGAGACCCAGGTGCTGGTGCTCGACAATGACGCGGAGTGGGGCGAGTGGCTGCGCACGTGGCGCACACTCCGCGGGGAGATCTCCCTCGGTCCCACCTACGACGCCGTTGCGCCGCGTGACCTGGACGACGATGTCGTCACGGAAGCCTGCTACCGGGACTTCATCGTCGGCACCCGCGACCAGGTGGAAGCGCGCATCAGTGCCTACAGCGAACTCGGCGTCACAGATCTCGTGTGCTGGTTCATGGATGCGCCGGGCACGTCATCGATGACGAAGCTCGCAGAGATCACCGCTTTGAACCCCCCAACAGAACTCAAGTAAGGAGAGCTTCGGTGCAGAAGCTTGGAGTTGCACTCATCGGTGCAGGATTCATGGGCAGACGACACCTGCTCGGATACGCAGCGCTCAAACGCGCTGGGTACGACAGGATCAGCGTGGAGGCGGTGCTCGACCTCAACGCAGAAGTCGCGACCGCACGCGCAGAAGAAGCAGAAGAGCTGCTCGGACACCGGCCACGGATCTACACCGATCTCGACGAACTGCTCGCTGACGAGAATGTCGCAGCGGTGGACATCGTCACCGACCCCCGTACGCACCACTCGATCGGCGTCGCCGCCATGGACGCCGGGAGACATGTCCTCTGCGAGAAGCCCCTCGCCCTGACGGTCGCCACAGGCCAGCGGATGCTGGACGCAGCTGAGCGCAACGGCGTGGTGCTGGCGACGGCAGAGAACTATCGTCGAGGCGGTTCGAACCGACTCGCCAAGGCCGTCATCGACTCGGGAGTGCTCGGGGAGCTGTTCCTGTTTCGAGAGCTCCGCGTCGGTGGAGACGACGGGGTGATCATCAGCCCGTGGCGCCACATGAAGCGCTCGGGCACGATCGGGCTTGACATGCCGATCCACTACGCAGACATCGTCGAATATCTTCTCGGTCCGGTGGAAACGGTGTTCGGTCGCGGCTTCATCGCCGAGCCTGTGCGCTACCCCGCAGACGGTGGCGAAGCCATCATCCCGGACGGAGAGGATTCCCTCGTCGTCTCGATGACCACGAAGGACGGCATCGACGTGCAACTCGCCTACATTCCGTCGGGACGTGCTCCCGGCTACGGTGAGCGCGTTCTGCACGGGCGCCTCGGATCTCTGGAGATCCCGAACGACCGCACAGATGGAGACGTCGTGCTCCACCTGCCCGACGGCACTCGGCGCGGCACCGAGGTCGCGGAGTTCCTCGGCGACCGCTTCGCTCTCGATCCCGTGACGACCGCAGTGATGGGGCCCGACGGCACAGGCGGCAAGGGTGCGCCCTGGGCTGATGTCGATGCAGGCCACCTCGCTATCGAGATCGCCGACTTCGCAGATGCAGTTCTCGACGGTCGTCCCGCTGAAGTCGATGGCACCGGCGGACTCCGCGCTCTTGCGATCGTCCTCGCGGGCTTCGAATCCGGCATTCTGGGCCGCTCCGTCAGCGTCGATGATGTGCTGGACGGCACGCTGCACGCCTACCAAGACGAGATCGACGCCCAGTTCGCAGAGGGGGCGCAGCGATGACCAAGCCCTTCCACCAGGTTGCGTACGTCGTGCGCGATCTCGATGCCGCCGTGCGGCACTGGGCAGATGTGCTCGGTGTCGGCCCATGGAGCGTCTGGACCGTCGGCGCGGAGGTCACTCGCGATCAGGTGTATGGCGGTCAGCCCGCGTCATTCCGCTTCCGGCACGCGCTGGCATGGTCGGGCGAGATGCAGTTCGAACTCGTCGAGCCCCTCGACGGTCCCAGCATCTTCGCGGATCAGCTTGAACGTTCAGGCCCCGGTCTCAATCACGTCGGACGCCTGACCGATGACCATGCTGCGGAGAGCGCGGCGCTTGTCGCCAAGGGCTGTGTGCCCCTGCAGTCCGCCACGTTCGGCGAAAGCCAAGACGGCCGGTTCGCGTACTTCGCGACACCTGAGAACGAGGGAATCCTCGAGCTCATCTCACCCCCGACTGTGCGATTCGCACCCGACTACGTCTATCCGATCGCAGGAGCCACACAGTGACCACCGTGCACCGCATCGACCAGATCGAGACATTCACCTCTGGGGCATCCGTCTTCGTGCGCATCACCACCGATACCGGACTGCGGGGAATCGGCGAGTCGACGGCCTTCGCCTTCCCGCTTGCCGTCGTCGCTGTGGTCGATGCCATGCGCCCATCGCTCATCGGCGCCGACGCCTTCGAGACCACGCGCATCTGGATGCGCGCCTATCGCGCGCTGGGCTGGCGCGGGATCACGCTCGGTGGCGCCATCAGCGCGATCGATCAGGCGCTGTGGGATATTCGCGGACGCCACTATGAGGAGCCGGTATGGCAGCTTCTCGGCGGGCGCACTCGCGAGGCCGTGCGTGCGATGAAGGTCATCGCGACGGGAACAGTCGACGAGGTCGCTCGTTCGGCGCGGGATGGTCAGAGCGAGGGGTACACCGCGATCAAGGTGCTGCTGCACCAGCACGAGCACCACACGATGAGCCACGCTCAGCGCATCTCGGATCTCGTCGATCGGATGGCGGCTGTTCGCGAGGCCACCGGCAACGAGATGGACATCGGCGTCGAGCTGCACCGCAACATGCAGCCAGGCAATTCGATTGCGCTCATTCGCGAACTCGCTCAGTTTCGTCCGCTCTTCGTCGAGGACCCCATTCCGCCGGACAGCGCGCTGTCCTTCGGCGAGGTATCGGCGAAGAGCGACATGCCGATGGCTGCCGGTGAGCGGAACACGACTATCTATGAATTCCGCGAGTACGTGGAGAAGGCGGGCGTCTCGTTCATCCGTCCTGACATCGGCATCGCTGGCGGCTTCACACACGGAATGAAGATCTGTGCGCTGGCCGAGGCGCATCACCAGGGCATCATCCCCCACTGCGTGCCCTCGGGCCCCGTGGCGACGATGGCGCACGTGCACCTCGGCATGGCTGTGTCCAACTGGGAAGTGCAGGAGCACGTCGACCAGAACGTCGAACCGCACCAGAGCATGGTCGACCGTCTTCCCCCCGTGATCGACGGGTACCTCCACCCGTTCGATGCACCCGGTCTCGGCATGGAACTCCGTGACGACCACTTCACAGACAGCACGGTCGCTGTCTTCCCCCTCTCCCCAGACCTCACCCGCGACGGATCGGTGGCACTTCGATGAACTCTCAGAAACTCAAGGTCGGGATCGCCTGCAGCGCAGAGACGCACGAACTGTACATCGGCAAGACCGAGCTGGTTCAGCTTCGCGAGTTCGCAGACGTCTCGTTCATCGAGATCGAAGACCCGAACTCGGGCTGGGTGCGTCCGTCGCTCGACGAAGAGCTCGAAGCGCAGATGTGCCAGTTCGTCGAAGACCTCGATGCGCTCATCGTCTGCCACGGAGCTCCCTACGTGAGCGAGCGTGTCATCGCAGCGGCTCCACACCTCAAGCTCATCGGCGACCTCGAGGGTGACCGCTTCGCTCACCGTATCGATACAGCAGCGGCCCACGAAGCGGGAGTGGTCGTGGTCGACACGACGCACTCGTCGTCGTGGCCCGTGTCGGAGTGGGCGCTGGCGCTGATCCTGGTCGGACTTCGCCAGCAGGCGCGCTTCCGCGACATCATCGAGGGCAAGGAGATGAGTCACGACGACTACCGCACGGATCCTCCAGCTCGCGAGCTCACCGGACGTACGGTCGGTCTCATCGGCTTCGGCCGTATCGCGTGGCGTCTGCGGGAGTTCCTCGCACCGTTCCGCGTGCGCGTGATCGCTCACGACCCGTTCGCGCCCCGCGAGCTGGCGGATGCGCTCGATGTCGACTTCGCACCCCTCGACAAGGTCATGGAATGCGAGATCGTCGTGTGCCTGGCTCCGCAGACGCCGACGACGGTGGGCATGATCGGCGCGCGCGAGCTCGATCTGCTGCCCGAGGATGCTGTATTCGTGAACGTCTCGCGAGGCCTCGTCGTCGATCGGCCTGCGCTGGAGGCGAAGGCCGCCAAGAACGACGCCTGGTTCGGTCTTGACGCGCACGATCCTGAGCCCATCGCGGTTGACACCCCCCTGCGGGGGATGCGCAATGTATTCCTCTCGCCGCACATCGGCGGAATGACCGTCGAAGCGCAGCCGCGCTTCTTCGAACTCATGGTTCGCGAGCTCGCTCGCTTCCATGAGGGCGTGGAGCCGCGTGCTGAACTGACTCCCCGCGCCCTTCAGGGGCGCGGCACCGCGGTGGGTGCGCGATGATCATCGACACGCACTGTCACGCATGGCGCAACTGGCCGTATGACACTCAAGTGCCCGATCCGAGCACCCGCGGGAGCATCGAGGCGCTGCTGTATGAGATGGACACCCACGGCGTCGACCACTCGATGGTCGTGTGCGCGCGGATCGGCGGAGGCCAGGGTGGCGACGGCTACGCCAACGAAGACAACAACGAGTACGTGCTCGAGGCTGCCGCAGCACACCCCGACCGGATCACCGCGTGGATCGATGTGGACTGCGCCTGGCGCCCGGATCATCATGCACCCGGTGCTGCGCGGCGACTGCACGACGCTCTCGATCAGACGGGAGCCAGCGGCTTCACCCACTATTTCGCCGGAGACAACGATGGCTGGCTGCGGACGAACGAGGGCCGGGACTTCTTCCGCGTTGCGGCGGAAGCCGGAGTCGTCGCCTCACTGGCTCTGTCTTCGTCTTGGCTGCCGGATCTGTCGGAGATCGCTGAGGAGTTTCCTGAGCTTCCGATCCTGATCCACCACATGTCGCACCCGTCACGGGGTGAGCAGCGTGCGCAGGACATCAGTCGCATCGTCGCGCTGGCGGAGCACCCATCCATCGGAGTCAAGATCTCCGGCTTCAACTACAACGCCGAGACCTACTGGGACTTTCCATACCCTTCATCGATCGAGCTCTTCCGCACGCTCTTGAAGGCATTCGGCACCGAACGACTCTATTGGGGATCCGATTTCCCGGCATCCCGGGACCAACTGACCTACCGACAGTCCATCGACGTCCTGCGCACCCACTGTGCGTTCGCCGGCGAGGACGCGATCGCGCGCATTCTCGGAGGCAACGCGCAGCGATTCCTGACCTCCACAACACGCTGATCTCAGCACACAGAAAGAAAGAAGGATCATGACCGTTACCCTCATCGCTCGCTACTACGTTCAGCCCGGCAAGGCCGAGGTCGTCGAGGCTGCGCTGGCGCGCATGGGCGAGGCCGTAGCCGCCGACGAGCCTGCATGCCTCCTGTACAACGCGAACGTGTCGACGGATGACCCCAACCTCTACTGCCTGTACGAGGTGTATGAAGACGAAGCAGCGCTGGTCGCACACCGCGACACGCCGCACTTCAAGGAGATCATCGAAGGCATCATCGTTCCGGTTCTCGACAAGCGCGAGCGCGAGGTCTACCGTCGGGTGCTCGGATGAAGCTCCTGCAGTTCGCCACTTCGTCGCACCTCGGTCGGCACCAGCACCTCGGTGCGCTGGTCGACGGAACCGCTGACGGCGGCACAGTCGTCGACCTGACTGCGGCGGCTCGCGTGCTTCTGGCACGCGAGCACGTCTCGGTCGCGGGCATCGATGCGCTCATCCCCGCCCTTGCGCCTTCTACGATGCTGGCGTTCATCGAAGGCGGAGAGCGCACGCGCGGCCTCGCTGAAAGAGCGCTCGACGAGGTGCTCACCGTAGGAGACGAGCGGGACCCGCAGGGCGCACAGGTGCGCTACGCAGCCAGCGACATCGAGATTCTGCCCGCAATCACCCAGCCGCCCATGCTGCGTGACTTCATGGCGTTCGAGAAGCACCTGCTCAACGTCTTCCCCAAGCTGGGTCGCGAGATCCCTGATGAGTGGTACCGGCGTCCGGTGTACTACAAGGGCAACACCGCCAGCATCGGGGCGCACAACCAGGACGTCGAGTTCCCGGCATACACCGAGCAGCTCGACATGGAGTTCGAGTTCGCCGCCATCCTGGGCCGCGATGGCACGGATATCGCCGAAGGCCGCGCGCTCGACCACATCTTCGGTTACACCGTGTACAACGACCTCTCAGCGCGTGCGATTCAGACGCAGGAGATGACGGTCGGCCTGGGGCCGGCGAAGGGCAAGGACTTCCATCACGGACATGTCCTCGGGCCCGTTGTCGTCACCGCAGACGACGTGCCTGACCCGTACGCGCTCGCGATGACGGGAACGGTGAATGGAGAAATCTGGACCGACACCAGCTCTTCGGACATGACCTGGCGGTTCGAGCAGATGATTTCATACGCGTCGATGGCTGAGCCTCTTCGCGCGGGCGAGGTCTTCGGTTCGGGCACGGCAGGAGATGGCTCCGGTGCCGAGCTCGGTCGGTGGCTTGAGCCTGGTGACGTGATGGAGTTCACGGTCGAAGGGATCGGAACGCTGCGCAACCGCGTGATCGCGAACCGCGAACGAGGAGGACAGCATGGCACTGCGTGACCAGCTCTATATCGACGGCGCCTGGCGCACGACGACTACGACCCGTCCGGTGATCGATCCCAGCGATGGGTCGGTGATTGCGAACGTCTCGATCGCGAGTGAGCAGGATCTCGATGACGCGGTGGATGCTGCGGCGAAAGCATTCCCGCAGGTCGCCGCCATCTCACCGCGAGAACGCGGCGAGATGCTGCGTCGCGCATTCGAGATCATGACCGCCGAACGTGATGAGATCGCGCGGATCGTCTCGCGCGAGAACGGCAAGGTGCTTGCGGATGCCATCGGCGAGGTCACCTATGCGACGGAGTTCCTGCGATGGTTCTCTGAGGAGGCAGTGCGCACGGCGGGTGATTTCCGGCAGTCTCCCTCGGGGGACAAGACCATCATTGTGACGCATGAGCCGGTCGGCCCGTCGCTGTTGATCACACCGTGGAACTTTCCCGCGGCGATGATCACGCGCAAGGTGGCGCCGGCGCTCGCGGCAGGATGCTCCGTGGTGATCAAGCCGGCCACCGAGACGCCACTGACGGCGCTGGCCATCGCCGATGTCTTCGAGCGGGCGGGAGTCCCCGCCGGTGCGATCAACGTCGTCGTGGCCAGCCCCGCGGGCCCGGCGGTGGATCGCATGCTCGACGATGGGCGCATCAGGAACCTGTCGTTCACCGGTTCGACCCCCGTCGGCAAAGTCCTGCTGCGCAAGGCCGCTGACAGAGTCATCCGCACGTCGATGGAGCTGGGTGGAAACGCCCCGTTCCTCGTGCTCGACGATGCCGACCTCGACTTGGCGGTCGAATCGGCCATGGTCGCCAAGCTCCGCAACGGCGGAGCAGCATGCACCGCGGCGAACCGATTCTATGCCGCACGGGCAGTGGCGGAGGAGTTCTCTCGCCGCCTCTCCGAGGCGATGGCGTCCGTTGCCGTGGGGCCCGCGCTCGACAGCACCAGCCAGCTCGGCGCGAGTGTCTCGCTCGCTGAGCGGGACAAGATCGCCGATCTCGTCGATGAGGCGATCACGAAGGGCGGCGACGCTCTCGTAGGCGGCAGCACGCCGGACGGCTCTGGGGCCTTCTACCCAGCGACCGTCCTGCGGGTAGCCGCAGACAACCCGATTCTGGAATCGGAGATCTTCGGCCCGGTGGCACCCATCGTGGTCGTCGACTCCGACGAAGAGGCGGTTCGCCTCGCCAACTCGTCGGAGTATGGCCTGATTGCCTACGTGCAGTCGGGCGAAACAGGTCGCGCGATGCGAGTCGCGCGGCAGCTGGAGGCCGGAATGGTCGCCATCAACCGCGGAGTGATCTCCGACCCGGCAGCGCCCTTCGGCGGTGTCAAGGAGAGCGGCCTCGGTCGCGAAGGCGGGTTCGCCGGGATCCATGAGTTCCTGGAGAGCAAGTACATCGGACTGAGCTTCTGAAGTCCGTAGCCGTTTTCCCTTCGCAGTGACGTAGTGAGAACAAGTTCTACAAACCCGAAACACATCAATTCAATCCCTGGAACGAGAAGGAGTGACGACGTGGTCACAAAAGCAATGAACTGGAGAACGATCACCGCCGTCGGAGCGGCTTCTGCACTGACGCTGAGCCTCGCCGCGTGCGGGCCCAGCGGCGGTGGGGGAGCGGAGGAGTCCGGCAGCAAGGAGATCACGATCGGGATGAACTCCGGTCTGGTGCCGGCGTTCGAGCAGTACGCAGCCGACTTCACCGCTGAGTTCCCCGAATACACCGTCACAGTCAACGCGGTGCCAGATGCACAGCCCGACTACATCCAGCAGTTGGTGACGCAGGGCTTGTCTTCGACGACGCCTGACATCATCTTCAACTACGACACGCTGAACCAGACACTTGCCAACAACAAGCTGCTGTTCGACATGGGGCCGTGGCTGGAAGAGGGTAAGGACGGCCTGACGGCGGATGGCTTCATCCCGAACTTCCTCGACCAGTATCGCGTCGGCGACCAGATCACCGGCATGCCGGTGAGTGCTGACTCGGGAATGCTCTTCTACAACGAGGAGGTCTTCAAGAAGTACGGCGTGACCGAACTGCCCACGGCCGAGTGGACCCTTGAAGACATGTACCGTGTCGCCGAGGAGATCACCGACAAGGCTGGCGGTGAGGCGTACGGACTGGGAACGCCTATCGGCGACAGCACGGGGTATTTCACCTTCTACCCGACGATCAAAGCGTTCGGAAGTAACATCTACGACCCCGCGAGCGAGAAGTTCGTGTTCGCAGACAAGGGGGGTCTGGAGGCATGGGAGGTTCTTCTCGCGCCGTACCTCGAGGAGTGGGGCACCCCGTACGCCACTCGCCAGGATGGGCTGAAGATGTTCAACAGCGGTCAGATCGCGATGATCGTGAACGCGCGACCGAACGTGGTCACCTACCGTGAGTCGCTCGATGGAGCATGGAACGTCCAGCAGCTGCCGACCGTGAACGGCAAGTCGACCACAGGAGGCGGCTCGTACTCGCTCTCGGTGAGTGACAAATCCTCTAACAAGGAGGGTGCCTGGAAGTTCCTGAGCTGGTTCTACTCGACCGACGGCGGCATGAAGTCGGCTGAGCCGAACGGCGTGGTGCCGGCCACCAAGGACGGCCTTGCGAACGGCACTTGGAAGGAAGACACGAATCCCGTGCCCTCCAACCTGATCGTTGTCACCGAGTACGCCGTGGAGAACGCCATCCTCCCCGATGCAATTCCTGACGATGTGCAGCCGAAGGTCGCACCGGCGTTGACGAAGGCGCTGGAGCTGGTCGTCCTCGACGGGAAGTCGATCGAGGAGGCATACACGGCTGCCCAGGATGAACTCAACGGGCTGCTGAAGTAGTGACCAATCTCCTCAATACGAAGCGGGGGGCCGAGGACAATCGGCCCCCCACGACGTCCACGATCGTGCTGGGAGGGCGCAGCCTGAGGCGGCGCTACTCCCGGCACGATTCCACAGCAGCGTGGGTGCTGCTGGCACCCGCGCTGGTGCTCTTCACGACCTTCATCGTCATCCCCACGATCGTGGCGCTGGCGTTGAGTCTGTTCGAATGGCATTTCTTCGACACCCCGCAGTGGGTGGCGTTCGCGAACTTCGAGCGGCTTTTTCAAGACTCGGACACCTGGAGATCGCTCGGAGTGACCTTCCAGTTCGTGCTCCTGGGCGTGATTCCCACGATCCTCCTCGGCTTCATGATGGCGGTACTCGTCAACGTGGGCCTCCGCGGGATCGGCGTGCTGCGCGTGCTGTACTTCGTGCCCGTCGTCGTCTCGGTCGCTGTCTCGGGCGTGATCTGGTCTTTCCTGTACGACTCGCGATCCGGTCCGATTGCCTCTGCTCTGCGCGCGTTCGGCATCACGATGCCCGATATCCTCAACAACCAGCAGCTCGCTTTGCCGGCGCTCGTCATCATGATGATCTGGGGTGGGCTTCCGATCGTGATCATCCTCTACCTGGCCGGACTCCAGCGGATCTCGCCAGACATCTACGCCGCTGCAGCGCTGGATGGAGCGGGCTCCTGGCGAATCCTCTGGTCGATCACGTGGCCCAACGTCGCGTCGACCACCATGATCGTGGCGGTGCTGCAGATCATCGGCTTTGTCGCGGGCTCTCTCGACCTCGCCCTCATCATGACCAGTGGCGGTCCGCTCGGTGCGACGCGCGCCCTCGGGTTGTACGCCTACGAACAGGCCTTCGCCTATCAGGACGTGGGGTACGCTACCGCGCTGTCCGTGCTGCAGCTCGTGGTGATCGTCGCCATCGTGGCCACTGGGCAGCTGATCATCAGAAGGGTGAACCGATGAAGCTCGGTCGTCTCCACATAGGCCGCTACACGGCCATCACGCTCATCGGCGTGGCCGTCGCGCTCCCGCTGTTCTATCTGCTGTCGGGCTCGCTCATGACCTATCGGGAGATCATCTCGTATCCCCCTCAGTTCATTCCGACCGACCCGCAATGGTCGAACTTCGCAGCGGCAATGGAGTTCCTCACGCCTCGCACGATCGGGAACACCTTCATCTTCGTGCTCGGTGTTCTCGGCCTGCAGCTGGCGATCTGTCTTCCTGCCGGATTCGCCTTGGCGAAGATCAGGTTCCGGGGCGCATCGTTCCTCTTGGTGTTCTTCGTGATCCCGATCTTCGTTCCGACGAACCTCATCCTCATTCCCACTTACATCGTCACCTTCCAGCTCGGTCTGATCGGGAGCTTCCTCGGAATGATCCTGCCGATCGCGGGACAGGCGTCGGTGGGCGTGCTGCTGTTTAGACAGTTCTTCGCGGGTCTTCCTGATGGGCTGATGGATGCTGCCAGACTCGACGGGGCGGGATGGTTCAAGACGTTCTTCAGCGTCGCGCTGCCCCTGTCGAAGCCGATCGTCGCAGCGTACTCGGTGGTCACCTTCCTGACCGCGTGGAACATGTACATCTGGCCGCTGCTTGCCGGTCCTGGCAAGGACACCCAGGTGCTCACCGTCGCGATCGCTCCGCTGGCGCAGTCGCAGTACTCGAACATCTCGCCATCGATCGGCTTCGCCGCTGCGGTGATCGCGATGGTTCCTGTGCTGGTCGTGTTCGTCGTGTTCCAGAAGTGGTTCACGAAGGGTGTGATCGGCAGCGGGCTGGAATAGGCCAGCTCACTCGGCCGCCTCTACTGAAGAGAGTGTCGCCTGATCTCCTCGATCAGAGCCTCAACGGGCTCAGAGGGGCGGGCGGCACTCTCTGTGAGAACGACGAAGTCGACGGTGCCCAATGGCGGCAGCGGATGGGAGACGTTGAGCACGGTTAGCCCCTGCGGCAGCATCGACAGGGGGAAGGTGGCCACGCCTATCCCTGCTCGCACTGCGGCAAGGATTCCGTTGATGTCTCGGGCTGCGCACGCAACCGTCCACGCGATTCCCGCGGTTTCCAGCGCATTGATGGCCGCCGCGCGGGTGGGACTGCCCGGCTGATAGGTCACCAGCGGCAAGGGGCTCTGCGGATCCCAGACGAAGGATCGATGTGCGGCCCACACCAGCTGCTCGCATCGGATGAGTGAGCCATCCGGCATGTCCGGGTCGTGGCGCACATATGCCAGGTCCAGCCGCCCCGCGCGCAGCTGACGAGCCAGTGCAGGGCTCTGACCCACGGTGATCTCGATGGAGACGTGCGGGTTCGTGCGTCGGAAGCCGCGCAGAATGTCGGCGATCTGGTTGTGTGCGAGGTCGTCAGCGGAGCCGATGCGGATGCGCCCGCTGGGCTGTGGAGTGGTAAAGCGCGCGAGCGCTTCATCGGTGGTGCGGACGATCTGCCTGGCGTAGCGAAGCAGCGTCTCTCCGTCAGCGGTGACACGCACCCCGTGAGTGTCACGGTCGAGAAGGGTCCTTCCCACCTCGTCCTCAAGTCGCCTGATGCGCTGGCTCACGGTGGGCTGACTCAGCGCAAGTTCTTTGGCTGCGGCTGAGAAGCTCAAGAGCTCGGCCACAGAGATGAACGTACGAAGCTGGTCGGATTCCATGCTCCCCAGCCTATTGGAGATACTGATAACCGATATTCCTGTTATCGCCTTATCAGTTCACCTGATCGTCGGTACGGTAGCCGATGTGAGTGTGGACGAGCACCGGAGCACTTCCCCTGAGACAGCACCGATGCCGGTCGTCGGGGGGCCTCGGCGTTGGCAGAATTCCGTGGAGTCACTGAGCCACTCCGAGTACCGCAGATATGCGCTCGGCCTGTTGAGTTCAAGCGCAGGGCTGTGGATCGCGCGCATCGCCACGGACTGGCTCGTGCTCGAACTGACGGGTAGCGTCGCGCTGTTGGGAATCGTGATCGCCGTGCAGCTCGCGCCGCCGATGCTCTTGGGCGCCTGGGGTGGCGTCATCAGCGACTGGATGCCTGCGCGGATCGCGGTGGTGTCGACTCAGCTCCTTTTCGCGGGGCTCTACGTGCTGCTGGGAATCATCGTGCTACAGGGCGACGTCGCGCCGTTCTGGGTGTTCGTCGTGTCAGCCGGTGTCGGCATCGTCAGTTGCCTTGATGGACCCAGCCGAGCGGTACTGACATCTCAGACGGTCACAGTGAGTGCCTTCCCGAACGCGATCAGCGTCAACGCGGTCATTCCTCAGCTGGGCGGCATCTTCGGGGCGATGCTCGCAGGCGCGGCCATCGCGATCTTCGACATCGGCATCACGATGATCTTCGCTGCTGCGGGTCTCGCGGTCGGTGCAATCGCCACAGCTTTCATCCGCTCCCAGCGCCTTGTGCCCCGACCTGCGGCCTCGGGCGCGTTGAATCAGCGCGGACAGATACGCGAAGCGATCCGCTATGTTCGCCGCAAGCCCGCGATCATGCTCTCGATCCTGATGCTCGGAGTGCTCTCGCTGAGCGGCCTCTCGGCATCGGTGCTGCTGGCGTGGATGGCAGACACCAAGTTCGACTCTGGGGCGACCGGGTACAGCCTGTATGCGACCGCAGCCTCTGTGGGCGCACTGGTGGGCGGGTTGCTGTCGACGAGCCGCCGAAATTTCACAGTCCGAGGCAACGCCGTCGCTCTCGCCGTCTCGGCGCTTCCCTGGCTGCTGTGCGGACTGACGACCTGGCCAGGGGTATTCCTCGTAGCGATTGCGGGCGCGAGTACTGCGCGTCTGATCTTTCTCATCGGGAACGACACGCTCACCCAGCTTTCGACCAACCTGAGAATTCGCGGACGCGTGGTAGCGCTCTACCTCATGGTCGCCACCGCGGGTCAGGTCATCGCATCGGTGCTGCTCGGCTGGATCGTCACCGCGTGGGGCGGAGACGTGGCATTCCTGTTGACGGGTGCCTTCACTCTCGTCACCGCGATAGCGGTCTACGCCCTCGCGCCGTGGGCGGAGAGGCCCGCACTGACGCGGGCCTAGAAGTTGCGCACCGACGCACTATTTCATGTATCTGAACCGCTTTACATAGGTGTGGAACTACGGCATGCTAAGGGCAGTCGAATTCCCCGACCGATTCCCACAGTTACATACCTCAACGAGGAGAAGCCTATGTACAAGCGCACCAAGGCGACTATTGCACTTTCTGCCGTTGTCGTCGGAGGTCTGCTCCTAGCCGGATGCTCAGCAGGGGCCGCCAACGGACCCGCACCCGAAGCGCAGGAGCTCGAGACCGACCCATCGAAGATCTCGGGAGACATCCGGTTCATGACGTGGTGGGCGTACGCGGATGACGCCGTGATCGCGGCGTTCAAGAAGGAGTACCCGAACGTCAATGTCGAACTGGACTTCACGCCGATCGACTCCTACCAGCAGAAAGTGCAGTCGCTGGCATCGTCCGGCGACCTGCCCGATGTCTTCGGCTCACAGCAGATCCTTCCTCTGGCCAAGGGTGGCCAGTTGCTCGACATGAACGCAGCGCTTGACACCCCTGCGCACGACATGGAGGGCAACTGGCGCGAAACCTTCATACCCGCTCTCCTCTCGGGTGCGAATCAGGGTCTCGACGAGGTGACGGCAAACGGTGAGATCTGGGGCGTTCCTTTCAACGCCATCAGCGTTGCCAACATCTACAACAAGGACATCTTCGCCGAGGTCGGCATCGAGCCGGCAGAGGACTTCGCAGGTCTGCTCGACAACTGTCGTGCGCTAGACAAGGCGGGCTACATTCCCATGTCGCTCACCGGTGCTGTGTGGGGCGGATGGTGGCCGTCGCTCGCCTGGGACCAGACGATGCGGGATGAATCCGTTGCTGACTTCACCGTCGAGAGCCCGGGTTTCATCCGGGGTCTGGAGATCGTCTCAGAGATGGCAGATGCTGGTTGCTGGGATCCCTCGCAGGTGACGACCGACATCGCGGCAGAGACTGCGCTCTTCCTGCAGCAGAAGACCGCACAGTTCGTCTCGGTTCCCGAGAACTTCCTCAAGTCCGTCGCAGACGGTGCTGACTTCGAGCTCGCCACGAGTATGCTGCCCCCGTTGGACGGCAAGACACCCAACCGCATCCTCGGCGGTGGCAACGCGAACGTCATCGTCGTCAATGCAAAGAGCGAGAACCTCTCGGCCGCAGTGGCACTCTCGAAGTTCCTCACCTCAGAAGGGCTGCAGCGTGAACTGGCTTCAACCCAGTTCACGATCCCCAGCATCGACATCAGCCTGGAGTCCGCCAACCCGCTGATGGGCGCCTACCTGGAAGCCACAGCGGATGGCTTCATCGATCCCAGTGGGTACATGCCTGCATTCTCCACAGAGGGCCAGACGACGTGGAACTTTGAGGTTCTGCCGAGCCTGCTTCTCGACAAGCTCACTCCGCAGGAGGCCGCCGCCGCTGCTGCCGGCCTCTTCAACGAATAGATTCCGTACTCAGCATTCGGGTGAGGTGCCCTGAATCAGGGCGCCTCACCCGCCTACCCCGAGGTGCAGTCTCATGGCGCGTTCACGCACCAGATATCGGCGCTCCGCCTTTCTTGGCGTCGTCCTGTCGCTCCCTGCGATCATTCTGGCCTTCTTGTTCCTTTTCTGGCCCGTCTTCGTCGCGGGTCAGTACAGCTTCACGAGCGCATCAGGTTACGGCGACCGCGATCCCGTCGGCTTCGAGAACTACCTCACCGCGTTCACCGACACCCGCTTCCACGACGCGATCGGGCGGAACGTCATCTTCGCCATCGGAGTGACCCTGTGCTCCACTGTCATCGGCTTCGTTCTCGCCTACATGCTCTTCTTGAGAGTGCGTGGGTGGCGGGCACTTCAGGTGATGTTCCTGGTGCCGTTCATCATGCCGGTGGTGGTCGTCGGACTGCTCTGGCAGTTCATGCTTGAACCCACCAACGGCCTGGTCAACTCCGTGCTGCGTCAGATCGGTCTTGGCAGCCTCGCCGGCCCTTGGCTCACGGGGGAATCCACCGCATTGGCAAGCGTCGGACTGGTGCATGTCTGGACACTGGCTCCGTTTGCAATGCTCTTGATCTTCAGCGCGATGATCGGTCTTCCCGCAGATGTCTTGGAAGCAGCATCCATCGATGGAGCCGGGCACCTGGTGAAGATGTGGCGGATCGTGCTTCCCATGGTGCGCCCAACACTGGTGCTGGTGCTCTTTGTGCTGATGCTCCAACTCTTCCGATCTTTCGACCTCGTCTATCTGCTGACCAAGGGCGGGCCGATCGGATCGACGACGATCGCAACCCTTTATCTCTTCGTTGAGGGATTCACCAACAACAAATATGGCTACGCGAATGCCCTGGGCATCATCCTGGGCCTCGTCCTCGGCACCATCGCGATGATTCCCCGAATCGTCACGTGGCGACAGGCGCGAATCTCGGCAAAGCGAGGAGCACTGTGAGTACGCAACTGCGTGAACAGGAGACGCGAGTCATCGTCGTTCCCAACCCCCGGCAGCGCCGACGGCAGGGCAAGGGCCGCGCGCCGAGAGTCGCAACCGTCCTGGCATGGGCATATGCCGCCTTGTGCACGTACCCTCTGCTGTGGCTCATTCTCCAGTCGTTTCGCACGGACGCGGAGATTCTCAGCAAGCCGTGGGGGCTGCCGCTGCGGCCGACGTTCGATGCCTACGCGACGGCGTTCGAGACGACCCCACTCCCTCAGTATTTCCTGAACAGCCTCCTCGTGACGGTGGCGGTCATGCTCTTGGTCGTCGCGTGCTGTGCGGGCGCGGGGTATGCACTTTCAAAGCTGCGCTTTCCAGGTAGCGACTTCGTTCTGCTGGCCTTCATCGGGGTTCTGGTGCTGCCCGCACCCATCCTGCTGCTGCCGGTGTTCCTGATCTCCAGCGACCTGGGCATCATCAACACGCACATCGGTCTCATCGGGCCGTACGCCGCAGGCGGACTCCCCTTGGGTATCTTCCTCATGAAGACGCACTTCGACGCGATCCCCGCGTCATACGCCGAAGCCGCCGAGATCGACCGGGCGAGCTCGTGGCAGATCTTCCGCATGATCATGCTTCCGCTCATCGGGCCGGCCGCGGCAACGGTGGCCGTGCTTGCGTTCATGTCGTCCTGGAACGAGTACATCTACGCGCTCGTGTCGATTCGGAGCGCCGAGCTCTTCACGCTCCCCATCGGCATCGCAGACCTCTCAGCGAAGCGGTTCCTCTCCGGGTACGCGCCCGTATTCGCTGCGATGGTCGTAACGGCATTGCCGGTCTACATCATGTTCATCGCCGCGCAGCGCGCGTTCATCCGTTCGCTGACTTTGGGCGGCGGGGTCAAGGGTTGAGCGCCGAGCAAGACGAGTCGCATGGAAAGAATACGGAGTTGTGCAGCATGAACAATACGAAGTACGAAAGCATCATCATCGGGGCGGCCCAGGGAATAGGCGAGACGCTCGCCCGGCGGCTGGCTCGACGGGGTACATTGCTGATCGTCGACGTGAATGCGGGGGCCAACGACGCACTCGCAGTGTCGCTGAGAGATGAGGGGCACCGCGTCGACGCACGCACACTCGACATCACAGACACCGCGGGAGTGGCGGAGTTGGTGCAGGAAGCTGGTGCCCCACGCTATCTCGCCTTGGTTGCCGGAATCTTCGCTGCGTCTCCTTCGCTGGAGTCAAGCCCGAGCCAGTTCGAGAGCATCTTCGCCGTCAATACGATCGGCATCTACGACGTCGCTCGTCAGTTCGCCGCTGTGATGGCGACGAGTGGAGGGGGCGCGATCTGTGCGATTGGATCGATCGCGGCACGAATGCCACGAATGAGACAAGCAGCCTACAGTGCATCCAAAGCGGCGATGCGCCAAGCGCTGCGCGTGTTGGCGATGGAAGTGATCGCTGATGGCGTGCGAATCAATTTCGTTGCTCCGGGTCCTACGGTGACGCCGATGGTGCGAGCGCTGGCCGCGGACCACACCGGGGTGGATCTGGCCGCAGGCGAGTCGGAGGCGTTCCGGCCGCGAATTCCCGATGGTCGGCTTGCAGAGACAGACGACATCGCCGCGGCGATGGAGTTCCTGCTTTCCGACCAGTCGGCGCACATTGTGATGCATGACTTGTTCGTCGACGGAGGAGAGAGCCTGGGCATCTGAGCGGGGGCTGCTGGAGGGGAGGGGCGGACGACAATTCCGGTTGTGTCGCGCGATCCAGGCTCTTGGCGATGATGGTCTTGAACTCGATGGGTGTCACGGCCCTGGTGGGACTGCCCGCGGCGCCGCGCGCAAGTGTGTTCGATCCAGGTGACGATCGTGATCAGCAACACTTCTCGGTGGTCCTCGACCGGCAGCTTTGGGCGATTGACTGGAACCGCGACTCGTCATCGTGGGCTGGACCAGGGGAGCAATCGTCAATATCCCGCACTCGACGAAGTTCAGAAGCAAGACTTTCGCTGTGGTCGGTCTGAAAGACCCACCGAGTCATAGTCGCTCGTGTCATAGTCGGCAAGTGCGCACCCGTTCCGTCCCTAATCTCGCCCCGGTGCTCGAACTCATCGAGCGCGACGCGCGGCACGACCGCTTCTCGCACTGGGGTCTCTCCACGGTGATCGACGAGAACACCGGCGAGCCGGTCATCGATCGGCCCCTGTTCGACGCGCTTCACGCGGCGGCGGGGATCACCGCCGAGTACCCCATCGGCAACGCCGGGGTGATCCACGTCTACGGTTACTGGTTCTCGACCGCGGTGACGCCGTACGGCTACAAGCGCGACAGATGGCAGAACGGCGAGCTCGCGAGAGCGCTCGGCAAGAGCGAAACTCACTTCCACCTGTTCTCGGACCCCGACTCCACGCCGCTGCAGCGCGTCACCGCGGCGACGCTGCCGCTGCTGCGCGACCCGCCGAAGAGCACCGAAGGCACGGCGGATGCCAGGGCGGGCGCCCTCGACACCCGGGTGGTCCTGGTCGCCGAACGCGACTCGCCCGTCAGCGCGCTCATCTACGGCATCCGCGCCGCCGACGCGTGGCGACTGATCACGACGTTCCCGCTGGCGGGGGAGCCCGCCGCCGTCATCGACGATTTCCTCGCCGACCGCAGGCTGCGGTGGAATGCGGCGATCCCGCTCTGATTCCGTAATCGAACGTTCACCTTCCCGTAGACAATGCGTCCACTCCGCTCGCTTATAGTGGACGCATCGTCCACAGAAGGAGCACGAGTGAATCCCAGCATCATCTTCGACTTCGACGGCACCCTCGCCGTCGGCAACGGTCCGGTTCTGGCCTATGCCCGCTACGCAGCGGAAGCCGCCGCAGATGATTACCTCACTCGCGTCGCCGCCGAGCTCACGATCTACGATCAGGGTGAGTCGCGATTCCGCGACGGGTACGACGTCGTCGGCACTCTCGCCCGTGAAGACGGCGTCGACGAGATCACCCTCCAAGCCGCCTACCAGCACAGCCGGACCCATCTCGGCACCGACGATGCCCCCGTCTCACCCGCACCGGGACTGCTCGACCTGCTGCAGAGCCTCGACCCCGGCATCCGGATCATCCTCGCGACGAATGCGCCCGGTGAGGGCATCCCCGCCCTGCTCGAGAGCTGGGGGCTCACAGATCGCTTCGCGGCGACGCACTTCACCGTCGGCAAGCCGGTCGGCCTCGAGCCGATCCTGACAGCCGCCCTGGCCGACGGACCCGTGCTCTCGATCGGCGACATCTTCGCCTTCGATCTCGCCCCGGCACAGGCGCTCGGCGCCGACACCGCGCTGGTCGGCGCCACCGCGCACACCTCGCCCGCCTCGCCTACACTGCGCGGCGCGACGCTCGCCGATCTGGCGCCCGACATCCACCGCTGGGCCGCCTCGGCGCTCGGCGCTTCTGCTTCACCCCTCAGCACGACACCTCATCACACCAGCACCGAAAGGTAATCCGCGCATGCGTAAGCCCATCGTCGCCGCGAGCATCTTCGCCGCAGCCGCTCTCGTCCTCACCGGCTGCGGCGCAGCCGACAACGGCGACTCCACAGCATCCGACACCGAGTGGCCCGAAGAGATCACGATCTCGCTCGTGCCCTCGACCGAGAACGCCGACCTCGCCGAGGCACTCACCCCGCTGACCAGCTACCTCAGCGACGAGCTCGGCATCAAGGTCAACGGTGTCGTCGCCAGCAACTACGCCGCCACTGTCGAGGCGCTCGGCGCCGACCAGGCACAGGTCATCATCACCGACGCCGGTTCGCTGTACAACGCGATCAACCAGTACGACGCCGAGCTGATCCTGCGCGACGTGCGCTTCGGCGCGAGCTCGTACGCCGCCGTCGCCTACACGAACAACCCCGACAAGTACTGCGACGACGAGCCGGTCAAGGCGACCTACGCCGCCAACGACGTCGAGCTCAGCTTCTGCAACGGCATCGAGCAGGCGGGTGAAGCCTCCACCGGCACCGGCCCCGCCGCCACCGAGTCGCTCGAGAACATCGACAAGGGCACCAAGGTCGCCCTGCAGGCGGCCACCTCGCCCGCCGGCTACCAGTACCCGGTCGTCGCCATGCAGGCCGCAGGAATCGACACCGACAAGGACATCACCCAGGTGCCCGTCGAGGGCAACAACAACGCGGTGCTCGCGGTCTACAACGGCGATGCCGAGGTGGCCTTCGGGTTCTGGGACGCCCGCTCCAGCGTGCTCACCGAGGCTCCTGACGTCGCCGACAAGGTCGTGGCATTCGCCTACACCGACATGATTCCCAACGGCGGCGTGGCAGTCAGCAGCAACCTGCCCGACGACCTGGTCGCCCAGCTCACCGAGCTGATGGACGGGTACGTCGACTCGTCCGACGAGGCCAAGCAGGTCATGACCGACCTGGTGAGCCTCACCGACTGGACCGCCGAGATCAACCAGGACGAGATCGACCGCTACGGCGAGATCCTGCAGAAGTTCTCGAACTGACGCCACCTGTAGAGAAGTCCGACCTGTAGAGAAGAACGCATGGAAACCTCCTGGCACGTAGAGCTCGACCGCGTCTCGGTCACCTATCCGAACGGCACCCGCGCTCTGAAGGAGGCCTCCCTGCGGATCGAAGCGGGTGAGATGGTCTCGATCGTCGGCCTGTCCGGCTCGGGCAAATCCACCCTCATCCGCACGATCAACGGGCTCGTGCGGGCCACCGGCGGCACTGTCGCCGTGGGCCCGCACGAGGTCACCGCCCTGCGCGGGCGGGCGCTGCGCGAACTGCGCGGACACGTCGGCATGATCTTCCAGGGCTTCAACCTGGCCGAGCGCACCGATGTCTACCACAACGTGCTCGTCGGCCGATTCGCGCACGCGCCCGCCTGGCGCAACCTGCTCGGCATCCCCTCGCCCGACGACCGCGAGATCGCCCTCACCGCCCTCGACTCGGTCGGCATGCTCGAGAAGGTCTGGGCCCGCGGGGGAGCGCTGTCGGGTGGGCAGAAACAGCGCGTCGCCATCGCGCGCGCCCTCTCGCAGGAGCCGAGCATCATGCTCGCCGACGAGCCGGTCGCCTCGCTCGACCCGCCCACCGCCCATGCCGTCATGAGCGACCTGCGGCGCATCAACGCCGAGCGCGGCCTGACCGTGCTGGTGAACATCCACATGATGGACCTCGCCCGTGAGTACACGACCCGCATGATCGGACTGCGCGCCGGCGAGATCGTGTACGACGGCCCGGCCCAGGACGCCACCGACGCCGACTTCGAGCAGATCTACGGGCGCCCGATCCAGGTGCGTGACCAGATGGGCGCCGCCGGATGAGTGCCCCCACCCTCGAGGCTGTCAAGGCCCCACCGCGGCACGAGCTGCCCCCGAAACCGCGCAACCTGCGCAGGACGGTCCTCATCGTCGCGGTGCTCGTCGTCTTCACCGTCGCCACCTGCATCCCCGCCATCGGCGGGGTCGAGATCGACCTCGCATCGATCGCCAAGCACTGGAGCAACGGCGCCAAGAAGCTGGCGCAGATGCTGCAGCCGAACTGGGCGTTTCTGCCCCGCACCATCGACCCGATGCTCGAGACGCTGCAGATGGCGCTCGTGGGCGCCGTGGTCTCGGCGATCATCTCGGTGCCGCTGACCCTGTGGGCGGCCAAGCCGACCAACCCCAACAGCATCACCCGCTTCATCGTCCGCACCATCGTGAACGTCATCCGCTCGGTGCCCGACCTCGTCTACGCGGCCGTGCTGGTGGCCATGGTCGGAGTCGGCGTGCTGCCTGGTCTGCTGACCCTGGTGCTCTTCGACATCGGCATCATCGTGAAGCTCGTCTCCGAAGCCATCGACTCCGCAGACCACGGATACATGGAGGCGGGCAAGGCCGCCGGCGGAACGCAGTTCCAGATCAACCGCACCACGGCGCTGCCGCAGACCATGCCGCTGTTCGCCAACCAGTGGCTGTACGTGCTCGAGCTCAACGTGCGCATCTCGGCGATCCTCGGCTTCGTCGGCGCGGGCGGCATCGGCCGGCTGCTCGACGAGCGCCGCAACTTCTATGCCTACGGCGACGTCTCGGTGATCATCCTCGAGGTCCTCGTCGTCGTGGTGCTCATCGAACTGCTCTCGAACGCCCTGCGAAGGAGGCTGGCATGACCGCGCTGTCGGTGCCCCCGCGGCCTTCTCGCCTGTGGCCGACGATCTTCGCCGTCCTCGCCGGAATCATCATCATCTCGGCGACCGTCGGACTGCAGATCCCCTGGGCGGACGTGCCGAAGATCCCCGAGAACGTGGCCAAGTACTTCGGCCTGATGTTCGCCCCGCCCAGCTGGGAGAAGCTGCCGCGCGCCCTGATGGAGATGTGGCGATCGATCTCGATGGCCTGGCTCGGCGCGATCCTCTGCGTCGTGATCTCGATCCCGCTCGGCATCCTCGCCGCGCGGGGCGTGGGACCCGTCTGGCTGCGCACGGTGCTGCGTGGCGGCTTCGCGCTCATCCGCGCCATCCCCGAGGTGATCATCGCGCTGATCCTGCTCACGGTCACCGGGCTCACCCCGTTCACGGGGATGCTCGCGCTGGGCATCGCCGGCATCGGCACCCAGGCCAAGTGGGTGTACGAGACCATCGAATCCGCCGAGGAGGGCGCCTCCGAGGCGGTGCGCGCGGCCGGCGGCACGACCCCCGAGGTCACCCGCTGGGCGCTGTGGCCCGCGGTCGCTCCGGCGCTCATGTCGTTCGCTCTGTACCGCTTCGAGATCAACATCCGCACGTCCGCCGTGCTCGGCATGGTCGGTGCGGGCGGCATCGGCAGTATGCTCGCCAACTACACGCAGTTCCGCGAGTGGGACACCGTCGGCATGCTGCTCATCGTGGTGGTGGTCGTGACCATGATCATCGACGCGATCTCTGGTGCGGTGCGCCGCCGGATCATGGAAGGAGACCGTTCCGGTGAACTGGCACGGGTCGTCTGACGCACCACCACTCGCCCGCATCGCGGCGCTGGCGCCTTCGCTGCAGCCGGGGGAGCGACGCGTCACCGAGGCGATCATGGCCGATCGGGAGGCGACCGTCGAGCGCACTGCGCAGGAGCTCGCCGATGCGGTCGGCGTGGGGCGGACCACGGTGATCCGCGCCGCGCAGTCGCTCGGCTACGAGGGGTACCCGCAGCTGCGGGTCGCTCTCGCGCAGGAGCTCGCACTCGAGTCCACCGGGACCGATGACGCCGACGCGGCCGACGGCACGCTGCTCGGCTCGGTGCGAGCCGGAGTCGGCCGATTCGCCGCCCGGCTCGGCAACACGACCGCCGCGCTCACCGAAGACGATGTGCAGCAGTTCATGCGGCTGCTCGACGAGTCGCAGCGCGTTCTCGTGCTGGCGAACGGCCTGTCGGGGGCGCTGGGCATCGATCTGGTGCTGCGTCTGAACTCGGCCGGTCGACCCGCCGAGATCCTGATGGATGCCATGTCGCAGCAGATCTCGGCGCGTCAGCTCGGCCCTGAATCGCTGTGCGTCGTGATCTCGGGCTCGGGAGCGAACCGCGCCACGCTGGAGGGCATCAGCGCGGCGAAGAAGGGGGGCGCGAAAGTGGTCGCGATCACCTCGTTCGCCCGTTCGGCGGCGGCGGATGCTGCCGACGTGGCGCTCGTGGTGCCGCCGATCAACGAGAGCTTCCAGGACGAGCTCATCCACACGTCGCGGGCCGCGATCATGCTGCTGATCGAACTGCTCGTCGAGCAGTTCGTCGCCTACCGCGGGGAGCGCGGACGCGAGGCGCAGGCCGTCGCCCTGTCGATGCTCGGCGGGGGCATCCTCGAATAGCCGGCACCGCGGCGGTCACCGACTCAGCTGACGAGCCGTGCGACCTCGCCGACGGCCCGCAGGAACGCAGGGAAGTCGGGCTCGCCCTCGGCGGGATCGAGGATGACAGCATCCACCCCGACCTCTGCGAAGCGGGCGATGCCGGCGACGACCTCGACGGGCGACCCCGCCAGGCCACGATCCACAGCGAGAGCGTCGTCGCCGTGCTGGGCGGTCACCCTGGCATCCGCCCCCTCGCCGAAGGCCGCCGTGACGTACGCGACGACTGTCGGCTCGCCGGCGCGGCCGGCGGCCTCCCGCCCGGTGCGGACGTGGCCGATCTGCTCACCCACCTCCGCCGGAGTGAGCCCCGAGACCAGCACCGTGCCATCGGCGATCTCGCCGGACAACGCGAGCGTCTTCGCGCCCTGACCGGCGGCGTACACCGGCGGCGCCGAGGCGACGGGCCAGTCGAGACGCACGCCCTCCAGCGTGACGTACCTGCCTGACGCGGTCACCGCGTCACCCGCGAGCAGAGCACGCAAAGCCGTCACCTGCTCGCGCATCAGCGTCAGCGGCGAGGTGGCCTTCGCCCCCACCTGCGCCATCCACGACTGCACGCCGTGCCCGAGGCCCGGCAGGAACCGGCCGGGGAACATCCGCTCGATCGTCGCGATCTCCATGGCGGTGACGGCGACGTTGCGCAGCGGCAGGGGAGCGATGCCGAGCCCGATGCGCAGGTTCTCACTCCAGGCGAGGGCAGCCGCGGCCGACGCGTAGCCCGATTCGCGGAAGCAGTCCTCCCACAGCCAGAGCTCGGGAACAGCTGCCGTCTCGGCGACCTGCACGGCCGCGCGCAACTCTTCGGGGGCGTGGTGATACGGGTTGAACACCGCGCCGATGCGGGTCATGCCGCACCTCCATTCTCAGGTCGGGCAGCCGAGCGGATAACGTGGGTGCGCATGGCGCGAGTCTTGCACATGCGCGGCTCCGCGACGAGGTGAGTGAGCGCACCTCGAATGCGCCCATCGGCTGGGGCGTGCACGCACCTCACAGCTTGATACCCCCGGGGGTATAGTACGATGGACGAAACCACCCGAAAGGACCTGAACCATGTGCGCACGAGTGACCTGTGAGACCTGCGGCAAGGCGACCTGGGAAGGCTGCGGCGAGCACATCGAGCAGGCCCTCGCCGGCGTTCCCGCCGACGAGCGCTGCGCCGGCCACTGAGCTGAGGGACATATGACGACCAAGAACATCACCGCAGCCGACCTGCGCAGCACCATCGACGACAACGACATCGTGCTGCTCGACTTCTGGGCTGCCTGGTGCGGTCCGTGCCGCGCGTTCGCGCCGGTGTTCGAGAAGGCGTCGGATGCCAATGCTGACATCGTCTTCGGAAAGATCGACACCGAGGCCGAGCAGGAGCTCGCCGCCGGTTTCCAGATCCGCTCGATCCCGACGCTGATGGCGTTCCGCGGCGGCATCCTGGTCTTCTCGCAGCCGGGTGCCCTGAACGAGGCTCAGCTCGACCAGGTCATCACCGCCGTGCGCGGTCTCGACATGGACGAGGTGCGCGCCGAGGTCGCCCGCCAGCAGGCCGCCGCTGAAGCAAAGGCCTGACGCCGGCGGCATCCGAGTCTGATGCGGGCCGCATCCGACTCTGCCGGCGAGCCTCGTCGGCTCTGACGCGCGCCGAGGCACTCAGGTAGGGTCGCTGTCATGGCTACCGCGACGACGCAGGCACCACGACGCGAGGCATTCGGCTCTCGCAACGTGTTCATCCTCTCGGCCATCGGCTCGGCCGTCGGCCTCGGCAACATCTGGCGCTTCCCGTACGTCGCCTACGAGGGTGGCGGCGGGGCATTCCTGATCCCGTACCTGTGCGCGCTGCTCACCGCGGGCATCCCGCTGCTGTTCTTCGACTACGCGATCGGCCACCGCTTCCGCGGCTCGGCACCGCTCGCCTTCCGGCGCATGCACCGCGCCGCCGAGCCGCTCGGCTGGTGGCAGGTGCTCATCTGCGTCGTGATCGCGACCTACTACGCCGTGATCATCGCGTGGGCGGCGATGTACACCTGGTTCTCGGCGCAGCTCACCTGGGGTGCCGGCAATGAGGAGTCGTTCTTCTTCACCGACTTCCTGCAGATGGGCGATGTCACCGGTGGCGTGTCCACCGACTTCGTGCCGCAGGTCGGATTCCCGCTGATCGGCGTCTGGCTGGTCGTCATCGTCATCATGGCGCTCGGCGTCAAGCGCGGCATCGGCGCCGCCAACATGGTGCTGATGCCACTGCTGACGGTGATGTTCGTGATCCTCGTGGTGCAGGCGCTGTTCCTGCCCGGCGCCATGGAAGGTCTGAACGCGTTCTTCACCCCGAACTGGCAGGCGCTCGCCGACCCGGCCGTGTGGGCCTCCGCATACGGGCACATCTTCTTCTCGCTGTCGGTCGCCTTCGGCATCATGGTCACCTACGCGTCGTACCTCAAGCGCCGCACCGACATGACCGGCTCAGGCCTGGTCGTCGCGTTCGCGAACTCGGGCTTCGAGATCCTCGCCGGCATCGGCGTCTTCGCCGCCCTCGGGTTCATGGCTCAGGCGGCGAGCACCGATGTCTCGGGCGTCGCGACCTCGGGCATCGGCCTGGCGTTCATCGCGTTCCCGACGATCGTCTCGCAGGCCACCGGCGGCTCGATCATCGGAGTGCTGTTCTTCGGCGCGCTGGTGTTCGCCGGGGTCACCTCACTGATCTCGGTGCTCGAGGTCATCGTCGCCGCACTGCAGGACAAGCTGGGCTGGCGGCGCGTGCGCACCACGCTGATCGTCACGATCCCGATCGCGCTCATCTCGATCGCGCTGTTCTCGACGACGACCGCGCTGGCGGTGCTCGATACGACGGATGCTTTCGTGAACGCGTTCGGCATCATGGCCGTCGCGCTCGTGGCGGTCATCGTGGTGGCGTGGATCCTGCACAAGCTGCCGGTGCTGCGCGAGCACCTCAACCGCCGCTCCAGCTTCAAGATCGGCCGGATCTGGATCCTGCTGGTCGCCGTGCTCGCCCCGCTCGTGCTCGGCTACCTGCTGATCAGTGAGATCGTCGCCAAGATCACCACGCCCTACGGCGACTATCCGGTCTGGTTCCTGTCGATCTTCGGCTGGGGCATGGCGATCGGGCTGGTCGTGATCGGGATGCTGCTGGCGGTGCTTCCGTGGAGCAGGCGCTCGCACGCGAAGGACGATCCGGACTACGACGAGTTCCTCGCGGTGGAGCGGTACGAGGCCGATCCCGAGACCGGCACCGTGAGAGTGTCGGATGCCACACAGAACGGAGCACGCCCATGACCGCCACAGCCGTCGTCATGATGATCATCGCGATGGTCACCGTCTGGGGTGGGCTGATCGCGGCGGTCGTGAACCTGGCCCGCCACCCCGAGGTCGCCGAAGCCGAGCCCGCTCCGCCCGTCGAGCTGTGAGCCCCGGGTGCCGGGCCCTGCCCTGACGCGACAGGCTGGGGCGCATGCTGGCGCAAGCGCCACGCGGGTGGTTGAATCCGATCATGGGGAACCATCCGAGCGCCGACTTGGAGTCGGTACGCGTGGCCACGGCGCTGCGCGACGACATCATGCTCGGTCGGCGTCCGCCCGGCTCCCGTCTGATCGAGCGTGACATCGCCGCCGAACTGCGGGTATCGCGGCTGCCCGTGCGTGAGGCGATCAGGGCGCTCGTGGCCGAGGGCGTCGTCGTGGCGAGGCCGCGCACCTGGGCCGTCGTGCGGGAGTTCTCCTCGCGCGACCTGCAGGATTTCGCCGAGGTGCGCGAGGCGATGGAGACGCTGGCGTTCGTGCTGGCCACCAAGCGCATAGACGCCGAGGGGATCGCGCGGATGGAGGCGCTCGTCGCCCGCGAGGAGCAGGCCGCGCTCAGCGGCGACGCGGATGCCGCGCACGAGGCATCCGCAGCCTTCCACATCGCGGCTGTGGAGCACTCGGGCAACAGCATGCTGATCGAGCTCGCCGCTTCGCTGGTCACACGACTGCGCTGGCTGTTCGGGCAGCACGAGGATCTGGGGCAGATGGTGAGCGCGCACCGGGTCATCCTCGACGCGATGCGCCTGCGCGACGTGGAGGCGATGCGCACACTGATCCCCGCGCATCTGGCCGAGGGGCGGGCCGCGGCGGAAGAGAGACTGCACCAGCGTCGGTGAGTGCCGCTACGCTCGATTCTGGAGGTGCTCGTGGGACGAACAGCGGATGCTATCGCCGAGGGCCTGGCCATCGCCACGGCGGCTGCTCGCCTGACCGTGAAGAACCAGATCCTGGTCGGCACGATCGCGCGCGGCGGAACCTTCGACATCGATCACTACATGTCTGAGGCGCGCGCCGCGCTGCTGGCGATGGCGCACGAGTCCGACGAGGCGGCCGAACTGCTCACGCGGCTGCGCAAGCGCGCCCGCGGGCGGCATTCCGACCCGCACGGCACGCACGACTACCGTGACCGCGATGTGCGCAATCTGCGTCGTCGGGCGAAGCAGTCGACGGGCGTGGCCGATCAGCTGCGCAAGATGACCGAAGACCCCGATGCGCTGCGCGTTCTGGTCGAAGACGCCAGGGCCGCGGCCTGGGCTGATGTGCGCAGCAACCTCGATCGGCGACTGCGCGTCGAGGGGATGCGCCCCGACCAGGACCCCGACTACGACACCATGCGCGAGGCGCGCATGCAGGCCCTCAAGCTGGTCGATCTGCAGGCGCTCTCATCGGAGCAGAGGTCGCGTCGCAAACGCGAGAAAGCCGCCGAGAAGGCGGCCGAGAAAGAGGCTGCGAAGATCAAGACGCGTGCCGAACGCGGCAACCGTCGTGACGCCAGGGCGGTCAATAGCTGAGCCGGTACCGCGATTTCACTTCTCGGCAGATCGTGTTGTAGGCTGTTCCCTGGCCCGCTGAGCGGGCCGTGCGCCCCTAGCTCAATGGATAGAGCATCTGACTACGGATCAGAAGGTTGGGGGTTCGAGTCCCTCGGGGCGCGCACTGTGTTGAGACAGTAGTCAAAACCCCCGTCGCTGAAGCGGCGGGGGTTTTCTCATGCCTGGGCCCTGAGGCTGTCGAGGAGCCGACGTTCCGCTGGCGACGTAGGCTGGAGGGGTGACTGCGTACGTCTCGGCTTTCGACCTGTTCTCCATCGGTGTAGGACCTTCGAGCTCCCACACCGTGGGGCCGATGCGGGCCGGGGTCGACTTCGTCGCCCGGCTGCGCGCGCTGGGGCTGCTCGAGAGCGTCGCACGGGTGCGCTGCGAGCTGTTCGGCTCATTGGGTGCCACCGGTCTCGGCCACGGCACCCCCGATGCCGTGCTGGCGGGGCTGCAGGGACTGCACCCCGAGACGTGCGACCCCGACGACGTCCGCGCGCTGTGGAGCGACTGGCCTGAAGGGCGCGACCTGCTGCTGGACGGCGTGCACGCGATTGCGTTCGTCAAGGACGACATGGCGTTCGTTCCCCGCACTCGGCTTCCCGGGCATCCGAACGCGATGACTCTGCATGCGCTCGACGCCGCCGGTGCCGCCCTGCTCGAGGAGACCTACTATTCCGTCGGCGGCGGGTTCATCCGCCGCGACGGCGAAGAGGCGCGCGTCACCGTCGCCGAGCAGCCGTTCCCCTTCCGCGACGCGGAAGAGCTCATGGCGCTGTGCGACGAGAACGGCCTGTCGATCGCCGAGATCGCCCGCGCCAACGAGACCGTGCTGCGTTCCGAAGAGGACGTCGCCGCCGGGCTGGACGCGATCTGGGATGCGATGGCGTCGTGCGTCGACGCCGGTCTGCACTCCGAGGGCACACTGCCGGGCATCCTCAAGGTCAAGCGTCGTGCCGGCGACATCCGCGCGCAGCTGGAGGCCTCTGAGGCCGGCGGCCATGCCGCACTGCCCGGGGAATGGCTGGGCGCGTTCGCGCTCGCCGTCAACGAGGAGAACGCCGCCGGTGGTCGGGTGGTCACCGCGCCGACCAACGGCGCAGCGGGCATCCTGCCCGCCGTGGCGATGTACTGGTGGCGCTTCCTCGCCGACTCCGGACTCGGCGTCGGCAACGCGGTCACCCCGCACGGTGAGCTCGTCGGCAGCGCCCTGTTCGGATTCCATCGGGCCGAGTCGTCACCGGGTGGGTCCCTGAGCCTGTCGAAGGGCGAGGAGCGCAGCGACGAGACGAGACGCGCCGAGGCGAACCGGCGCCGTGGCATCCGACGTTTTCTGCTGACGGCGACGGCGCTGGGATCGCTGTTCAAGGCGAATGCATCGATCTCGGGTGCCGAGGGCGGCTGCCAGGCCGAGGTCGGCTCGGCGTGCGCGATGGCCGCCGGCGGCCTCACCGCCGTGATGGGGGGCACCGTTCGACAGATCGAGAACGCCGCCGAGATCGCCATGGAGCATCACCTCGGGCTCACCTGCGACCCGATCGGCGGGCTGGTGCAGATCCCGTGCATCGAGCGGAACGCGATCGCCGCATCCACCGCCGTCACCGCGGCGCGGCTCGCGCTGCGCGGCGACGGTCGCCACTACGTGTCGCTGGATGCCGTCGTCGAGACGATGCGGCAGACCGGGCTCGACATGTCGACGAAGTACAAGGAGACCAGCGAGGGCGGCCTCGCGGTCAACGTCATCGAGTGCTGAGCACGGGTGCGGCCGGCACGGGGCCAGGGTTCACTCGCGCGCAGCGCGGGCCTTGGTATGGCGCGTGGGAGCAGCGGACCAGGGGTCTTCCGGCCAGGGATGCTTCGGGTAGCGGCCCCGCATCTCGGCGCGCACCTGCGCGTAGGGACCCGACCAGAACGAGGCGAGGTCGTCGGTGACGGCCAGGGGCCTGCCCGCCGGTGAGAGCAGGTGGAACAGCACCGGCACGCGACCGCCGGCCAGCCGTGGCGTCTCGGCCCAGCCGAAGCACTCCTGCAGCTTGACCGCCACCACCGGGCGTGCGTCGGGCTCATCCGCCGGCGGGTAGGCGATCCGCACGCGCGATCCGCTCGGCACCTGAAGCCGCTCGGGCGCGAGGTCGTCGAAGCCGGCCGCTGCGGGCCAGGGCAGCAGGCGGCGCAGCGCGGGGGTGAGGTCGATCTTCCCGGCCGGGGTGCCCTTCGCCAGCGAGTTCAGCTCGGGGCCGAGCCAGGCGTCGAGGTCGGCGAGCAGCGCGGCATCCGACACATCCGGCCACGGATCGCCGAGCTCGCGGTGCAGCAGCGCGAGTCTGCGCCGAAGCTCGTCGGCGGCATCCGACCAGCGGAACAGGGCGAGCCCATCGGCGCGGATCGCGCGGCGCACAGCATCCACTCCCTCCTCGGGAGACGGACGCACGGGCACCGACGACCGCACGATGGCCCCGAACCGGCGCTCGCGGCGCGCGACGACCCGTCTGTCGGCGAACGACGCCTCGACCCGGTCGGTGAGCAGATGCCCGGCGGCCAGTTCGGCCTGCTGTTCGGTGATCGCCGCCGCCGTGCGGATGACGGCCCCCGATCCGGCGGCCACGCGCCCGCTCGCCCGCGCGACGTCGGCGACAGCGAGCCACTCGGCGTGCGCGAGTGATCCGCGCACGCCGGCGCGGGTGCCGGATGCCAGCAGATAGGTCGCCCCGTCGGCCGTGCGGTCGACACGTCGGGCGATCCGCTCGGGGAACGCCAGCGCGACGATCAGGCCGGCGGCGTCGACCGAGGATGCCCGGTCGGTGCTGTTCCCGGTGGTGGTGAAGCGCAGCATCCGCTCGACATCCTGCGACCAGCGGCGCACGTCGGCGCCGCGGCGGCCGCGCAGCGCGACGATCGCGGCGCCGATGTCGGCGTCGGGCAGGCGGCTGTCGCCGCTGAGCAGCGCCACCACCTCGGCGGCGAGGCGCGGGTCGACCAGCGAGCCGCCGTCGCGCAGTGCGCGTGCCAGGCGCGGGTCGGTGGGGATCCGGGCCAGCGCGCGGCCGTCGTCGGTCGCGCGTCCGTCGTCATCGATCGCGCCGAGTGCGCGCAGCGTCTCGAGTGCATCGCGCAGGCTGTCGGCCGGCAGCGGGTCGATGAGCCGCAGCCCGGCACCGGCGGGAGCACCCCAGCAGGCGAGCAGCAGCGCGGCGTCGGTGAGGTCGCTCGTCGCGATCTCGGGAGCGGGGCGGGCGGGGGATGCCGCATATGCGCGCTCATCGATGCAGCGGATCACGGTGCCCGGCCCCTGTCGGGTGGCGCGGCCCGCGCGCTGCACGGAGGCGGCTCGGGATGCCATCGCGGTGACGAGACCGGTCATGCCGCGGGCCGCATCCCTCTGCGGATGGCGGGCGAGGCAGCTGTCGACGACGATCCGCACGCCGGGGACGGTGAGTGAGGATTCGGCGAGCGACGTGCTGATGATGATGCGTCGCGCTTCGTCGGCGCGACGTCCGCGGATCACCGCGTCCTGGGCGGACGCGGGCAGCTGTCCGTGCAGCTCGCGCACGTCGAGACCGGTCGGTTGGAGACGGCGCGCGATCTCGGACACCTCGCGGGCGCCGGGAGCGAAGACGAGCACGTCGGCGGTGGGGTCGGCGAGGGAGTCGGCGGCGGATGCTGCCGTGCGGGCGACGTGGTCGAGGAAGTCCCGCGTGACTCCGCGCTCGTCGAGGCGCGGGGCCGGGCTGGGAGCCCAGCGCTCGGTGAGCGGATGCGCTGGAACGCGGTGGTCGACGACCGGGGCCGGGGTCGCGTCGGTGCCCAGTACAGCGGCGATTCGCTCCGCATCGAGGGTGGCCGACATGGCGACGACGGTCAGGTCGTCGCGCAGTTCGCGCACCTCGCCGAGCAGGCCGATGAGCAGGTCGGTCTCGAGGGCGCGTTCGTGGACCTCATCGAGGATGACGGCGTCGGTGCTGTCGAGCCCGGGATCGTCGAGCATGCGGCGCAGCAGCACACCGGCGGTGACGAACTCGATGCGTGTCTGCCGGTTCACCGCGCGCTCGCCGCGGACGGTGAACCCGACGCGGGTGCCGAGCGGCGTGCCGTCGAGCTGCGCAAGACGGCGGGCGGCCGCTCGGGCGGCGACGCGGCGCGGCTGGGTGACGACGATGCGGCCGGGGGAGCGGGATGCCAGCATCGGCGGCACCAGGGTGGTCTTGCCGGTGCCGGGCGGGGCGCTGATGACGAGGGCTCTGCCGGCGTCGAGGGCCGCGGCGACGTCGTCGAGCGCGTCGGCGAACGAGAGCCCTTCGCCGATGCGCTCAAGGTCGAACGCTGCGGTGGTCACTGTTCCAGTCTGCCGCGTGCGGCGTGGAGTTACATTCCGGGGGCCGACACGCCAGTCGTCGGACGTTCTCGTGAGAATCGTCCGTGATCTGGTGTGTCGGCTCCCGAAGCGTATGCGGTTGACGCGGTGTGTCAGTCCGCGGAGCGGGCTTCCGGTTCGGCATCCGACGTGGCAGCTGCGGATGCCGCGGTGCGCGCTTCGGCCGTCACCGGGGCATCCGACGCCTGCGCGACGCCCGCGCCGAAGCCGCGGCCGACGGCCTGGCCCTGGATGATGGCCGCGAGATCGAGGCCCGTCGTGGCGTTGACGCTGTCGAAGACGGCGCGCATGGCCTTGGCGTTGTCGCTGCCGACGACGCTGGAGGCGCCGTCCTCGCCGGCGCCTCCGACGATCGAGACGTTTCCGATCGCGGAGTATCCCTTGGCGAACTCCGACATGAGCGACGGCAGCACGTCGAGCACCCGCTGCGACAGGAACGCCTCCTGGTTGGAGGCGATGGCCTTCGCCTCGGCCTCGACGGCGGCGGCGCGGGCTTCACCCTCGGCGCGGATCGCGTCGGCTTCGGCACTGGCGCGCAGGCGGCGTGCCTCGGCCTCGGCGTTCGCCTTGTCGCGGAGCGCGGCGGCTTCACCGGCGGCGCGGGCCTTGTCGGCCTCGGCCTGCTGCTCGGCGATGCGGGTGCGGGCCTCGGCCTGCTTGACCTGCTCGATCGCGGCGGCCTCGGCGGCCTTCTCACGGGTGAAGAGGTCGGCCTGGGCGCGGGTCTCGGACTCGTAGCGCTGTGCGTCGGCGACGCGCTTGACGTCGGCGTCGAGCTGGGCCTGCTTGTTCTCGGCCTGCTGCTGCATCACGGCCTGTTCGGCCTGGGCGCGGGCGAGGTGCTCGGCCTGCTCGGCTTCGGCGCGGGCGCGGCCGATGCCGGCGTTGGCGTTGGCGGTGTTGGTGTCGAGCGCGGTCTGCTCGATCAGGTTCGCCTCTTCGTTGGCGATGTGCTTCTGGTTGATCGCACGGTCGGCGTTGGTCTGCGAGATCTCGGCCGCCTGACGCTTGGCCTGGATCTCGGGGGCGCCGAGCGACTGGATGTAGCCGACGGCGTCGGTGATGCCCTTGATCTGGAACGAATCCAGGATGAGGCCCTGCTCGGCGAGCTCGTGCGAGACGTCGGAGGCGATCTGGTCGGAGAACTTCTTGCGCTCGCGCATCAGCTCGACGACCGACAGGGTGGCGACGATGCCGCGCAGGGCGCCCTCGAGCTGCTCGGTGGTGAACTGCTCGATGGCCTTGTCCTGCGAGGCGAAGCGCTCGGCGGCGCGGCGCACGTACAGCGGGTCGGAGCCGATCTTGACGATGGCGACGCCGTCGACGTTGAGCGTGACGCTGTCGAGCGACTGCGCCTCGGCGTTGAGGGAGACCTGCCGGGAGCGCAGCGAGATGATCTCGTGCCGCTGCGTGATCGGGTTGACCAGCGACTTGCCGTTGACGATCACCGTGACGGGCGATTCGGCGAGTTCCGAGCTGCTGGTGCCGTCGGCGTTCAGGACGGCGCGCTGCACCTTCTGTTTGCGTCCTGAGATGACGAGCGCCTCATCGGCGCGCGCGACCTTGATCCAGCTGCGTGCGAACAGCAGCAGGATGAGCAGGACGATGATGACGGCAACGACGGCGATGCCGATGATGACCAGGATGCCGACGAGTCCGGCGATCTCCATGTTCTCTCCCTAATACCCGCGTTCCCCTCGAACCGGGTCTTCTGACACCTTGCCAGAGATCGGGCGTGCCCGCGGACGCCGGGATCAGGCGGCGAGTGTGTATCTCGCCAGTCCGCCGAGCCGGGGTGTGCGGGCGGTATCGACGTCGGGTGGTGGGATGAACCACACCCGTGCCGCGACGCCGGTGCCGTCTACGCGGATGTCCCAGCCGTTGTCGTGGATGCGATGGTGGCATGTCTCGCAGAGCAGCACACCGTTCTCGAGATCGGTCGGCCCGGTATCGCGTCTCCACCACCGGATGTGATGCGCGCGGGTCATATTCGGTGGAAGACCGCACATCGCGCATCCGCCGTCGCGCTCTGCCAGCGCAAGACGCTGGGAGGGGGTGAAGAAGCGCTTGCGGCGACCCCAGTCGAGGATCTCGCTGTCAGTTCCGAGCACGCAGGGGATGACGCCGCCGGATGCGGCCATGCGGCGAACGGCTCCGATGCTGATGGGCTGTTCGAAGCCGTCGACGCTGCCGTACCCGGTGCCGTCGATGAGGTCGTCGAGATCGACCCGCACGATCACCGTTGCGCCCGCGAGTGCAGGGGCGTCGGTGTCGCAGCCGAGGGCGTGCGCGCACAGGACGGACAGCGCGTCTGCCTGCAGTTGAGGCACCGTGCGGTGGTCGGCATCGACGGCGTCCGGGTCGATCGCGTCTTTACGCGCGGCGAACTGCGCGGAGACGTAACCGGCGATCGCGGCGCGGATGGCCGCACCTGACTCGGCGTCGAGGACCGCATTGAGGTGGAATGCGCCGTCACGCTCGAACATGGTCACCGAGCGCTTCGCACGGACCTCTTCTTCCCGCGGGGCGACGCCGTCGGGATCGAGCCAGGCTTCGGCACGGGTGAGCAGCTTGCGCACATCGTCGGTCGACAGGTTCATGGCCTTCTCCGCAAGCAGCTCCTCCGCTGCCGCGAGGTGCTCGGGTGTGACCTTGAGGCGCACGCGGTCGAGCAGGCTGATGATCAGGCTCGCGGCGCTCGTGCCGATCTCGCCGGCCTGAAGCGCGCGCTGCACAGCGGGGTACTTGGCCGGAAGGCGCGCGCCGGTCAGGTCGGAGCGTGGCGCCGTGGCTTCGCCCACCTTCACGTGACGTGATGCCTCGGCGGTGGACATGCCGGTCGTCGTGGCGATCAGCTGAGAGGCGTTGCGGTATCCCTGCTGCTTGGCAAGGGAGTCGGGCCCGAGGCTGGCGCGTGATTCGGAGGCGATCCCCGCTGCCACTTCGGACTGCAGTGCCTCGGTCAGGCGGCGGACTGCGCCGAGAGCGTCATTCGTCTCGATGAGCTGCTGCCGCGTGAGTTCGGTGGCATCGTGTGCATCCGACCACGCCGCGCGAAGACGCGTGATCGCGTCGTCCAGCGGGGTCAGGTGCTCCGTCATGCATCCAGTTTAGATTGCGATGCCCCGAGTGTCAAACATTTGTTCGAATAATTCTCGAGAAGCCCCGATAAATCAGCATCCGATTTCGCTGGCTTGATGTGCCGCTTTCGAAGCTACGTACCCGATATGCCGCGCAGCTTCTGAGTGAGCGCGAGCAGCGCGCGCAGCTCGTCGTCATCGAGTCGGGCCATGTTTTCGGCGATGGAGCGCCCGTGTGAGGTCGCCACCTGGCGGAAGGCGCGTGCGCCGGCATCCGTCGCGGTGAGGATCGCCCCGCGGCCGTCGTCTGGGTCGATCGTCTTGGTGAGCAGGTCTCGGGCGACCATGCGATCGACGAGGCGCGAGACGCTGGGCTGGCTGATGAGCATGTTGCCCGTCACATCGCGCAGACGCGCGGTCATGTCGGGAGCGCGGACCACGGTCAGCAGCACGTCGTACTCGCCCTGCGTGATCGCGGTGTCACGGAAGTCGGATGCCATCGCGACGAACAGTTCGTGCTGCGCGCGGAACAGGCTCTCCCAGGCGCGCAGCGCCAGTTCGCGGTCGGTCATGTCGACCAGCGTACTGGCCGTCGCCGACACCCACGGGGATGCATGAGGGCCGGTCGGAGAGGCTTCCGACCGGCCCTTGTCCCTTGCACCAAGAGTGTCCTGCAATCACATGCGGTGTATGCCACAGCAAACATTCACCGTGTGATCACTCTATAACGGCGAGGTAACGAATGCAACGGTTTGGTCACGGTGAGTTTTGAGGTGGCTTTGTTGTTGGTGTCCGATCTCACGAAAAGTGTCGGAGTCTCACGAAAGCTGTCGGAGCGTCTCACGAAGTTGGCGGAGTCTCACGAAACGTGGCGGATGGAGTCAGCCGAGCCAGGCGCGGCGGCATCCGAAACTGCGCGCGAACGCTCATCAGAGTCACCGAGTGGCGGATCTACCGCCGTAGCGATTGATCTTCAATTCACCATCTATGCAATAATCTGCGTATGCATGCAGATTCGAAGTGTTCTTTGTCGGCAGAGAGTGAGTACGTCGAGCTCGCTGTCGAGGTGTTCTCGATGCTCGCGGACGCGACACGGATCCGGATCATCCTCGCGCTGCGTGATCAAGAGCTTTCGGTGAACCACCTTGCCGACATCGTCGACAAGTCCGCGCCGGCAGTCTCGCAGCATCTGGCAAAGCTCCGTCTGGCAAGGATCGTGTCGACTCGCCATGAGGGTACGAAAGTGTTTTACAGGCTGACGAACGAGCACGCCCGCCAGTTGGTCGCAGATGCGATCTTCCAGGCCCAGCACACCTTGAGCAACGACCCGGCGCACCACCGCGTCGACCACCCGGCGCCAGAAGAGATCCGTTGATGCTGCAGGTCCTCCGCAACGCCACCTATGCGAAGTTGTTCTCCGCGCAGGTGATCGCTCTGCTGGGCACGGGTCTGCTCACCGTCGCCCTGGGGCTGCTCGCATTCGAGATCGCAGGTGACGCAGCGGGGGCGGTGCTGGGCACGGCGTTGACGATCAAGATGGTCGCCAATACGGCCGTCGCACCGCTGATTGCTGCGGTCGTCGACCGGCTGCCGAAGAAGGCGGTCCTGATCACCGCGGATCTGCTCCGATTGACGATCGCGTTGATGCTGCCGTTCGTGACCGAGGCTTGGCAGATCTATCTGCTCGTGTTCGTGCTGCAGTCCGCCTCGGCGACGTTCACCCCCGCGTTCCAGTCGCTGATCCCCTCGGTCCTACCCGAACCGGACCAATACACCCGGGCGTTGTCGTTGTCCCGGCTCGCCTATGATCTTGAGGCGCTGTTGAGTCCGACGATCGCGGCGGCGCTTTTGACGGTGATCAGTTACAACAACCTGTTCGTCGGCACCGCGATCGGTTTCGCATGCTCCGCTCTGCTGGTGCTGTTCTCGCGCCTCCCTGCCCAGGGGGAGGGAGGTCCGGTGTTGACGTGGTGGCAGCGGCTCCCGCTGGGGGTGAAGGTGTTCGCCCGCACTCCGACGCTGCGGTTCTTGATGCTCACCAACATCGTCGTCGCTGCCGGCACCGCGATCGTCCTGGTGAATTCCGTGGTCTATGCCCGCGGCGTGTTCGGACTCGGCGAGGAAGCCCTCGCGTTGACGCTGGCCTGCTACGGCATCGGGTCCCTCATCGTTGCGCTGAGCATCCCCTGGCTGGTGGGCAAGCTCGGTGTGATCCGGACTATGGTCACTGGCGCGACTGTCATCGTCGTCGGGCTGGTGGTTGCCGTCGTCGTCACTGTGGTCTCAACTGCCTCCGGTGACGGGTGGTTCGTGCTGCTGGGAACGTGGGTGTTGCTGGGCATGGGCACATCGTTGGTGAACACGCCCTCGTCCCGGTTGCTCGCGGATGCATCCACGCCCGCGAATCGGAACCTCGTCTACACCGCCCAGTTCGCCCTCTCCCACGCCTGCTTCCTGATCACCTACCCCATCGCAGGCTGGCTCGGAGCCGCGAACCTCACCAGCGCCGCGATCGCTCTGCTCATCATCGCCTCCGCTGCAGGAGCAGTCGCGGTCGTGTTCGCCCGCACCCGTCTACTACGCGCAGCCGACGCCCCGACCATGACAGCCGACCAGGACCGCTGACGCGCCCACACCAAGACCCCGCTACGCCGCCACTCTGACGACGAAAGAACCCCCTCATGACCCGCACTCCCCGTTTGCGCCCTGCCTTCGTCGCAACGACGATCCTGGCCCTTTTGATCGGCGGCCTGACCGTCGCGCCCCCGGCGTCCGCACATGACGCACTGGTCTCCAGCAGTCCCGCCTAGGGCGAACAGCTCACGACACCGCCGACGCAGGTCACACTCGAGTTCAGCAACCAGGTCCTCACGATGGGTGCAGAGGTCCAAGTCAACGACGCGACCGGCCGGAACTGGGCCGAGGGAGATGCCACGATTACCGGAGCGACCGTGGTCGCACCCGTGTCCGAGGGGATGCCCGCCGGAGCCTACGAGGTGCTCTGGAAAGTCGTCTCCGCCGACGGGCACCCGATCAGCGCCGCCATTCCGTTCACCGTCCTCGAAGGCGCGCCCACACCCACTCCTACTGCGACCCCCACCGACGAGGCCGCACCGACTCCCTCCACCACGCCCGTCGGCGGAGACGCCGATCAGGCCACAGGCTCATCGACCCCGACAATCAGCGCCTGGCCGATCGCTCTCATCTCCGCGGTCGTTGTCGTGTTGCTCATCGCCCTGGTCGTCTTCCTGTTCGTTCGCCGCCGCCGAGCAGATCAGGCAGACACGGAGGCCTGACCGACGAGCCGCCCCCTCCCACGATCCAAGCGATGGCGGACCGCATCGCCCACGGCTAGGGCAAGTCTCGCGCACCTGCCGAAACTCCGTGCCGGAACCGTCGCCAGACCTCGTAGGCAGGGCGAGGGTGAAACACGATTACCGACAAGCTTCGTGAGACAACCGGCAGTTTCGGCAGCGCACCACTCACCTGTCTTTCCGGGGATGCTCTGTCTCACCAACCGACACCTCTCGTGAGATCGGACATTTGTTGTCCGCCCGCGCAGGGGCGCGGGACGATCGTCAGACGCTGGTGCGGATGAAGACGCTGATAAGTCGACCCGCCGCGTCGAGATCGAAGCCGGGGTCCTGCAGCCAGGCGGCGACGGCCGCGTCGACCATCCCGTTCAGGACCGTCGCGACGACGATCGCGGGCTCACGGGAGCCGGTGTCGGCGGCGGCCGCTCGCGCCGCGTCGATCAGCGCGACCGCCGGCGCGGTGCGGCTCACGCTGGTGGGTCGGTCGTCGATGTCGGCGGGAGCGGCGTCGGTCAGCGACTCGGCGATCAGTCGCGCGTGGTCGCGATGCTCGCGCATGTGCTCCAGATGGGCGAGTGCGAACGTCACGACGGCGTCGAGCGGTGTGCCCGCCGTCTCAAGGCGCACCTGAACGAAGGCGACGAAGTCGTCGATGACGAACGAGTACGCCTGCTCGACCAGGCCGGCTTTCGTGCCGACGTGGTAGATCACCGCGGCCTTAGTGACCCCGATCTCGTCGGCCACGCTCTGCAGCGTGCAGGCTGCCCAGCCGGCCCGCCCGACGATCGAGATGGTCGCATCCAGGATCTGGCGGCGACGAGCGACCTCGGTCGCGGTCGGCGGACGTCCGCCGGCATCGCGTACTCTGCGCGCACGTGTCGGCATGCGATCAGTCTTCCAGGAACAGGGTGACGTCCTCGGCGATCCGCTCCGGCTCCTCGCCGTTGATCGCATGAGACGCATCGTCGTAGGTGAGCACGACGCCGTGCGTCAGCAGCTTCTCGGCGTTGTCGGCGGCCTGCTCGGCGTCGTGCATGCGCGAGGCGCCGGCCATGATGGCCAGCATGGGTGCGTCGATGTGCTGCAGCTGCTCGTCGCTGAATCGGCTGGGTGCCGGCGTGCCCAGCGAGAAGTGCTGCATACCCGCCTCGATCATCTCCGCGACCGGCTCGTCGGCGATCGGCGCATCATTCGCCGTCCAACTCGCGAAGTCGTCGCGCCACGACTTCGGCAGCCACGAGACCGATGCCGGAATCGAGCGGACGACCGCCGGCAGCGACAGGTCTTCGAAGCTCATCACCGGATCGAGCACGATGACCCGCGATGCCGCGCCCGGCTCATGCACCGCGAGATTGATCGCGAGCCAGCCGCCCAGCGAGTGCCCCATCACCGCGGGATGCCCCGGCAGCTGGTCAAGCGCCTGCGCGAGCCACCGCGCATCGTCGGCGTGCGTCTCGATCGGGCGCGATTGGATGCTGCGTCCCGGCTGTCCGAGCAGGTCGATGACGTACACGGGCCCAGCAGCGCGCAGAGAAGGGATGTTGTTCACCCACATCGGCGCGCCCGACTGGGTGCCGGGCAGCAGTACCAGCGGGTCCGCGTCCGCGCGGGTCGGGTCGGCGGAGTCGTAGCGCACCGCATGCACTGCGCCGTACTCGGTCTCGATGGTGACGCGGGCCGACTCGGCCGGTCCCTCGTCGAGCGCCCGCTCATATGCCGCCAGATACTCGTCCTGACCATCGGCGCTTCGGAAGTGACCGACCGGCACCGAAGAGCTGAAGACCACAGCGCCGGCCACGAAACCGGCCAGCGCGGGAGCCAGCACGAGCACTGTGCGGCCAAGTCGCGGCCGCCGCCGGGCCGCAGGCTCCTCGGTCTGCGCGGCCGTGCCGGACGCTGAATCATGAGCGCCGTCTGCACTGTCGGGCTTCGCCCTCGTCGCCTTTCGCGTGAACCACCTCATGCACAGAAGACTAACCTTAAGGTTAGTAACACCGCCAGGCGCAGAAGGACCGAGCGCGTCACGCGGAACCGCTCGTCGCTGACGTGAACGATCGCAGCGTGGCGTCGGAGGCCACGATGAACGCGGCGAACAGCGCCAGCACGCCTGCGAATGCCAGCATCGGGCCCGTCGAGGTCGCTGCCACACCGGCGCCCACCAGCGGTGCGATCACCAGCTGCGGCGCACGCTGCACCAGCACCAGCAGACTCTGAAAGCGAGACAGCATCCGCGCCGGCGCCAGCAGCAGATAGGTGGGAAAGGCGTGCGCCGTGAACATCACCACACCCGCACCGACCACGCAGGTGCTCGCAGCGGCAGGCATCCACAATGGTGCCGACGCGAGCCCACCGAGACCGAGGGCCACGACGACGGCGCCCGCCGTCATCGGCCGCCACATCCTGACGGCGATGCCCCGCCACGAGAACCACAGACCGGTGACCAGCCCACCGGCGATCCACCCCGCCTCGATCAGACCCGCCTCAGCGGCTGACCACCCGCGCTCGCGGGCGGCAAGGGGAATGCCGAGGATGACAGCGGGGAGCACCGCACCCGCGATCAGGCCGACGCACAGCAGCAGAGTCGGGATGCCAGGGGTGCGCCGGGCCGTGCGGAGGCCGTCGATGATCCCGCGCGCCGTCACCGCGTCCGGCGCTGCGGCGGGAGTCAGCGGCGGTCGGATGCACAGCAAGACAACCACCATGATCGCGCACCCGAGCACATCGATCCACGCGACGCCGGACAACGCGACCAGACCGATGAGCAGTCCGCCGAGGGGCGGGGCGATCGTGCCGGCGATCTGGCTCGCCACCCCGACCCGCGCCATCGCTGTGCCCAGGCCTGCTCCAGCGACGAACAAGCGCGGGAAGACGCCGATCGCAGGTCGGTGGAAGGCCGCGACCGTGCCGATCGCGGCCGCGGCGACCAGGAGCGTGATCGGCGTCCCCGGCCAGACCGTGACGACCAGAGCGAGGCCGGTGCTGATCAGCATCAGGGCGAGAGTGCAGGCGATCATTACCCGTCGCACGCCGTACCGGTCGGCGACGGCCCCGCCCAGCAGGCCGAACAGCGCGGTCGGCGCCACGGTCAGCGTCAGCACGGCCGCTGCGGCGTTCGGACCGTGACCGGACGCGACCCAGGTGAGGGCGAACGCCAGCACCCCTGACCCGAGATCCGCGCCCACGGTCGCGGCGACCCACGCCGTGAAGCCCTTCGGCATCCGCTCTCGCGTCATGCGCGGGGCATCATCAGCGCCACGAAATCCGGCTGACTGGGCGCCCGCCAGCTGACCGAGTCGCGACTCCCGAGCACATCGCACGTCAGCCACGGGCCGACCGTGGCGTCGACGATGCGCCTCAGCAGAGCTGTCGAGAGCGTCACATCGACCGGCCCGCCCTGCGCCGGGCCCTCCGCCCTGCCGGCATCCGATCTCAACGCAGCCCGGCCGGCGCGGACGCGCAGCACGACGCCGTCGACTCCGCGCGCCACCCGCTGCGCGTCAGTCCGCCCGAACACGCACCGCGTGGCATCCGACTCCACCCGAAGCATCTCGCGCACGCTGGGAAACGGGTCCGGCAGGCATGTCAGCATTCGCTCTCCGGCCCCGTCGCGGAACGATGCCCGCATCGCCGTCGTGCCGTCGCGTCCCGTCGGCGTCTCGACCACGAGCTCGACGCGGCCTCGCGCCCGCAGCCAGCCCGGCAGGTCGTCGTCGTCCACGTGCACTCGCGCTCGCGGGCCGTCGACATCGGATGCCACCGCCAGGCGTGCCATGAGCAGGTGCCGATCCGTCGCGACCACGGCTGCGGCCCCTGGACCCAGCTCCAGAAGCACGCCGCCGAATCCGGGTTCGCCGGCCGCGCTCGCCTCCGACACCTGCTCGATCGCATCCGCGAGCACCGCGCCGTCGAACCGAGCAGTCGTGCGATGGACCGGATTCGCCTCCGCGCGCGCCCGCAGACTCTGCTTCAGATCGGCGACGAGCTCCGCAGCCGAGGAACGCCGCTCTTCAGCATCCGACAGCCATTCGTCGAGCAGCGCCTCCGCCTCGTCGACGTCGCCGTCGAGGATCGTGCGGACCCGACTCAGGCCGAGCCCCGCGTCGCGCAGCCGACGGATCCAGATCGCCCGCTGCTGCTGATCGGGGGAGTAATAGCGGTAGCCGGTGCGCTCCTCGATCCTGGCCGGCACGAGCAAACCGGAATCGCCGTATTGGCGCAGCGCGCTCGCGCTCAGCCCCACCACCCGCGCGAACGCGCCGATCGTCTGCCGCGTCTCCTCAGTCGGGAACCGCAGCGGAGCATCCAGGTCATCGCGCCGAGACATGACACCATCATCGACTTTCACCCGGGATGAAGGTCAACACACCGCGTACGATGGAACGCGGAGTGTCGGGAAGCCTGGTCGACGATGTCCTCATTCGTCGATCCGAAAGCCTCCGCTCATGCACAAAGCACCTTCCCGTTTCTCCCGTGTGCGCCGCATCTTCCCCTCCACGACGCGCGCCGAGTCGCTGCGCGTCACCGAGATCCTGCGCAAAGAGACCGTGGGTGGCATCCTGCTGGTGGCATTCGCCGCGGCGGCACTGCTGCTGGCCAACTCGCCCTGGGCCGACGCGTACTTCGCCCTGCGCGACTTCGAGGTCGGCTACGAGCCATGGCACCTGAAGCTCAGCCTGGGCGCGTGGGCGGCCGACGGCCTGCTCGCGATCTTCTTCTTCATGGTCGGACTCGAACTCAAGCGCGAGTTCGTCGCCGGGGATCTGCGGAAGTTCAGCACGGCCGTGGTGCCGATCGTGGCCGCGATCGGCGGCGTGGCCGTGCCCGCCGTGATCTACCTCGCCATCACCGCCGCGTCGCCGGACGCCGCCCGCGGGTGGGCGATCCCCACGGCCACGGACATCGCATTCGCGGTGGCCGTGCTGGCCATCATCGGCTCGCACCTGCCCAGCGCGCTGCGGGTCTTCCTGCTCACCCTGGCCGTCGTCGACGACCTGATCGCGATCGGCATCATCGCGGTCTTCTACACCGAGTCGATCGATGTGCTCCCGCTGATCGCCGCTCTGATCGTGATCGCCGTCTACGGCGTGATCGCGCAGCGCTACCGCCAGTTCTTCCACCTGCGGCCGTCCGCGGCCTGGGTCATCCTGCTGCCGATCGGCGCCGTCGCCTGGGCGCTCATCCATGCATCCGGAATCCACGCGACGATCGCGGGCGTGCTGCTCGGCTTCACCATCCCCGTGCTGCACAAGCGCGCCGACCGTGGACCTGAGGTCGGCCCCGGCCTCGCCGAGATCTTCGAGCACCGCTTCCGCCCGCTGTCGGCCGGCTTCGCGGTGCCGATCTTCGCGTTCTTCTCGGCCGGGGTCGCGATCGGGGGCGCCGACGGGTTCGCCTCGGCTTTCACCGACCCGGTCGTGATCGGCATCGTCGTCGCGCTCGTGATCGGCAAGCCCGTCGGCATCACAGTCGCGACCTGGGTCATCACCAGGGTGCGCCGCATCGACCTCGATCCGACCCTGCGCTGGATCGACCTCATCGGAGTGGGTCTGCTGGCGGGAATCGGCTTCACGGTCTCGCTGCTGGTCGCCGAACTCAGTTTCGACGCCGGAAGCGCGCAGCACGATCACGCGAAGGTCGCCATCCTCGTCGCATCCGTGCTGGCCGCGCTGCTGGCATCCGTCCTGCTGGGTGCACGAAATCGTCACCACGGCAGGATCGCGGCGGCGGAGGGTGCGACTCCGTGAGCTGATGTCACAATCCCCGCCCCGGCGGTGTCTTCATGATCGACGGAGCAAACGGGAAACGACCCCGACCGTCGATGACTCAGGAGGACGTCATGACCACCACGACCGACACCACGCCGGCGCACACCCGAATCGCCCCGACCGAGCTGACCGGGGTCTTCGGCGCCGTCGTCAAGGTCGCCGCGCGACGCATGATCGGGCGCGTGCCCGACTCGATGGGCGTGCTCGCGCATCACCCCACGCTCATGCGGGCATCGATGGGCATCGGCCGCAAGATCGACGGGCTGCACGAGCTCGATCGATATCTGTCCACCTTCGCGGTGATGGCCGCCGCTGCCCACATCGGATGCAGCTGGTGCCTCGACTACAACTACTACAAGTCGCACAACGACGGCCTCGACGAGGCCAAGGCGCGGCAGGTGCCGAACTGGCGAGACGCGACGGTGTTCACCGACCTCGAGCGCGATGTGATGGCGTACGCCGAGGCGATGAGCCAGACCCCGCCCGCCGTCACCGATGAGCTGTCGGCGTCGCTTCTCGAACGGCTCGGACCCGCAGCGCTCATCGAACTGACCGCGAAGGTGGCCTTCATGAACATGAGCTCGCGCATGAACACCGCCCTCGGCATCCGCTCGGAGGGATACGCGGACTCGTGCGACCTGCCCGCGCTCGCCGCACGGCCGACGGCCGACGCGCGAGAGGCACGAGACGCTCGCGACGCGCGACAGGCGGTCGCGACGGCGGAGTCGGATGCCTAGGCTCGACGCCATGAGTGACGACGCGTTCCTGCGGCACCGCAGTCTGCTCTTCACCGTCGCCTACGAGATGCTCGGGTCGGCGGCCGATGCGGAGGACGTGCTGCAGGACTCCTGGCTGCGATGGCGGGAGGTCGACCCGGAGACGGTGCACGATCCGCGCGCCTACCTCGTGCGCATCGTCACCCGTCAGTCGCTGAACCACCTGCGTGGACGGTCGCGGCTGCGGGAGACCTACGTGGGCGAGTGGCTGCCGGAGCCGCTGCTGACCAGCCCCGACGTCGCCGACGACGTCGAGTTCGCCGAAAGCGTGTCGATCACGATGCTCACCGTGCTCGAGACCCTCGGCCCGACCGAGCGGGCGGTCTTCGTGCTGCGCGAGGTGTTCGACGTGCCCTACGCCGAGATCGCCGACGCGATCAGCAAAGAACCGGCTGCGGTGAGGCAGATCGCGCATCGGGCGAAACAGCACGTCGCCGCCCGGCGACCCCGGGTCGACGTCGGGCGCTCCGAGCAGCAGGCCGTCGTCGCACGCTTCGTCGACGCGGTGAACTCCGGCGACCTGCAGGGACTGATGGACGTACTCGCCCCTGATGTCGTCTCGGTCGCCGACGGTGGCGGCTTCGTGCGGGGAGCGGCGCGCCGGCCGATCACAGGTGCCGACAAGATCGCCCGCTACCTGATCGGCGGGCTGTCGAAGCTCGAGGTCCCGTTCGAGGCGCGCCCGACCTGGGTGAACGGACGCCTCGCCGTACGCGGCGAGGTCGGCGGCGCGCTCGCCGGCGCCATCTGCTTCGACATCGAAGGCGGCCGCATCACCCGCATCTACTCGATCGCCAACCCGCACAAGCTGCATCGCCTTGACGAGGAAGCCGATCTGGCGCGGTAGAACGTGTGCACGATGACCTGCCCCCAGGCTCACGGGTGGTCGCGTTCGTCGAGCTTCTTGCGCATGAAGACCTGCGCGGTGCCATCGCCCTGATCGATGCGCTCGATGACCCGGTAGCCGCACTCCGAGTACAGCCTGAGGTTAGCTTCACTCAGGCTGCCGGTGAACAGCTCCGCCTCGGCGCATTCGGTGGCGTCCTCCATGGCCTCCAGCAGCAGCCGCCCGACGCCGGAGCCCTGAGCATCGGGAGCGACGGCGATGCGGCCGATCTGCAGAACCCCGTCGTTCTCGTCGCCACGCACGGCTCCGATGATCCTCTGATCGAGCACCGCGACGAAGCCTCTGGCATCGCGGAGTTCGGCCTCGAGCTGGACGAGGGTCTGCGTGAGGGGAGGCTGCGCCGGATCGCCGTAGATCTGAGCCTCCGACACGAAGGCCGCGCGCTGGACCGTCAGCACCTCTCCGGCATCCGCCACGGTGATCTCCCGGATCTCGATGCGAGTCATTCGCTCCGCTCCCTCTTGGTGCGACAGTCTCGCCGAGCATCTGCCGGAGTCGACAGGGACTTGACCGGCTTCGACTCCGGCGCTACCGGCCGGCCTCACCCCCTTCGAATGAAGACCCTGTTCTTCCCCCTGAAGCAGTGCTTGACTGCATCCGAAGGCGCGGATCGTTCGCACGCGAGCAGGGAGTTCTCATGGCCGATAAGCCCAACATCCTCATCATCTGGGGAGACGACATCGGGATCAGCAATCTGAGCACGTACTCCGACGGGGTGATGGGGTACCGCACACCGAACATCGACCGGATCGCCGACGAGGGCGTGAAGTTCACCGACTACTACGGCGAGCAGAGCTGCACCGCAGGTCGCGCAGCCTTCCTCACCGGGCAGAACCCCTACCGCACCGGCCTCACGAAGGTCGGCATGCCGGGGGCGAAGCTGGGCCTCCAGCCCGAGGATCCGACCATCGCCGACGCCCTCAAGCACCACGGTTACGCCACCGGTCAGTTCGGCAAGAACCACCTCGGCGACCGTGACGAGCATCTGCCCACCGCGCACGGGTTCGATGAGTTCTTCGGCAACCTCTACCACCTCAACGCCGAGGAGGAGCCCGAGCACCCCGATTACCCGACCGATGAGGAGTTCCCGGGCTTCAGTGAGAAGTTCCGGCCTCGCGGCGTGATCCACTCCTGGGCGAATGGCGACGGCACGCAGCGCATCGAAGACACCGGACCGCTGACGAAGAAGCGCATGGAGACCGTCGACGAGGAGTTCCGCGACGCAGCATCCGACTTCATCCGCCGCCAGGCCGATGACGACACTCCCTTCTTCGTCTGGTTCAACTCGACCCACATGCACTTCCGCACCCACACCAAGGAGGAGAGCAAGGGGCGCGCCGGCCGCTGGCAGTCCGAGTATCACGACACCATGCTCGACCACGACGACCTCGTGGGCAGCCTGCTCGACCTGATCGACGAGCTGGGGCTGGCAGAGGACACCATCGTGATGTACTCGACCGACAACGGTCCGCACATGAACAGCTGGCCCGACGCCGGCATGACGCCGTTCCGCAACGAGAAGAACTCCAACTGGGAGGGCGCGTACCGCGTGCCGGCGATGGTCCGCTGGCCAGGACGCTTCCCCAGGGGGAAGACGCTCAACGGCATCGTGAGTCACAACGACTGGTTCGTCACCCTGCTCGCGGCCATCGGCGACGACGACATCGCCGACCGGCTGAAGGCGGGCACCGAGCTGCACGGCACGCCGTTCAGGGTGCACCTGGACGGGCACAACCAGCTCGACTACATCACCGGCGTCGCCGATCAGAGCCCGCGACGACACTTCTTCTACGTCTCGGACGACGGCGATCTCACCGCACTGCGCTTCGACAACTGGAAACTCGTGTTCCTCGAGCAGCGCGCGGTCGGCACGCTGAGCGTCTGGCAGGAGCCATACATCGAGCTGCGCTTCCCGAAGCTGTTCAACCTGCGCACCGACCCTTACGAGCGCGCGGACATCACCTCGAATACCTACTGGGACTGGGTGCTCGACCACGTCTTCCTGTTCGTGCCCGCGCAGGCCTACGTCGCCCAGATGCTGCCGACGCTTCAGGAGTTCCCGCCGCGGCAGAAGTCGGCATCGTTCACGATCAACCAGGTCATGGCGAAGCTGCAGTCGACGGCGGGCAACTCCTGACGCGCTCGGATTAGTCGGAGCCGGCGGCTCACTCAGCCGGCGCGCACGTCTCCGGCTCCCGAGATGTTCTCGGTCACCCGGGGATCGCCGGTGTGGACGATGTCCCCGCTGCCGTCGATCGTGGCGTCGAGGGTCTCGGTCGCGTGCACCGTGACGCTGCCGGCGCCTCGGATCGTGACCCGGGCGTCCGCGCTGCTCAGTCCCTTCGCGGCGTAGTCTCCCGAGCCGCGGATCTCGATCGTCTGCGTCTCGGCGACCCCACTCGCCGAGATGTTCCCCGCCCCGTCGATGGTCACCGTCAGCTGCCGCACATCGAGATCCGAGGCGGTCACATCACCCGACCCGTCGATCGAGATCGACGCGGTGTCGGCGGTGATCCCGGTGGCGGTGACGTCGCCCGAGCCGCGGATCTCGATGGTCGGGGCATCGGATGCCGAGAAGTCGACGACCGCGTCGCCGGAGCCCATCACGGTGATCGCGTCCAGGGCGGGGAGGGTGAGCGCGTAATGCACCTCGCCGCCGAAGCTCACGGGGCCGCCGCTGACGCCGAGATGCAGCGTGTCGCCCTCGACGTCGGAGCTGAGCCGATTGATCACCTTCTCGCCGGCGGTGATGGTCAGCGCCGGAGTCGCGCCGACGGTGACCTCCAGGTCGCCGCTGGTTTCCAGCACCACGGCGCGGACGTCAACGATGCCGCGCTGCTGACTGGTCTGGGGGCCGGCGTCAAGGAACAGTGCGCACCCCGTCATTGCGATGGCGGAGGTGAAGAGCAGAGCGGCGACAGCCAGCAGACGAAAGCGCATGCGTGTCAGCGTATTGGGCTCTGGATGCGACGACCAGATACCAAGGTCGGAGTTTTCGGGCTCGACGATGGCTCTGCGGTAAGGGCTGATCGCCTCAGCGAACCAGGGCGATCCGGTCGCGCAGCTCGCTGTCCTCGTGCGCAAGTGCGGTCACGACTTTGAAAACGGTGTGCTCGATGGCGGCAACCGCGGCGCTCGGGCGCACGGCGCTGCGCCGCGACAGGTTGACCGTGCGAGTGAGCGACGGATCGCACAGCGCACTGCCGCGCAGTTCAGGTCTGCCCAGCAGCACGGTCGCCGGCACCACGGCGACGCCGATGCCGCGTGCGACGAAACGCAGCACCGCGTCCATCTCCGCTCCCTCCACCGCGATCACGGGAGTGAGTCCTGCCGCCTCGAACGCGGCATCCGTGGCCACCCGCAGGTCGTAGCTGCGGTTGAAGGCCACTTGCGGCAGCTCTGCCAGTTCGGCGACGGTGAGGCGTGCGGGCACCCCTCCGATCGGAGCGAGCGCCGTGTCGGCGGCGGAGGCGACGACCAGCTCCTCGGTGAACAGCGGCACCCGCTCTACCGATGCGTCCTCGCGCACGTTCGGCCGCGTGATGGTGAGGGCGAGGTCGAGCGCGCCCTCACTGAGGGCATCGACGAGGGTGCGCGATCCGGCCTCGGTGATGTGCAGGTCGATGCCGGGGTGCGCACGGCGGAACTCCGCGATCACCTCAGCGACCACCGAGACGCACAGGGTCGGCGGTGCGCCGAGTCGGATGCGGCCGCGCCGCAGCCCCGCCAGCTCGTCCATCTCGTGGCGTGCCGCATCGGCATCCGCCAGCATCCGCCGTGCGATGGGAAGCAGCGCCTCACCGGCGGAGGTGATCGCGACACCCGTGCGGTCGCGCTGGAACAGGGTGGCGCCGAGGTCGGACTCGAGCGCCTGGATCTGCCGTGACAGCGACGGCTGCGTCAGGAACAGCTCGTCGGCGGCGCGGGTGAAGTGGCCGAGGCGCGCGACGGCCTCGAACGAGCGGAGCTCCTCGAGTCTCATGCGTCAAACGTATCGAAGTAAGACGCAGTATGCATTGGCGGGATCTATCGGAGGTTCTTAGCGTTGAAGGCATGAGCATCCCGCAGCCTGCAGAACGTCACCTCACCACCTCGGTCCTCGTCATCGGCACCGGCGGAGCGGGACTTCGCGCATCGATCGAACTCGCCGAGCGCGGCATCCAGGTGCTCGCCGTCGGCAAGCGCCGCAAGCACGACGCGCACACCACGCTCGCAGCCGGCGGCATCAACGCCGCCCTCGGCACGATGGACCCCGAGGACTCGTGGCAGCAGCACGCCGCCGACACCCTGCGCGAGTCGTACTTCCTCGCCGACCCCGAGATCGTCGAGGTCGTCGCCCGCGGGGCCGCCCGCGGCATCGAGGATCTCGAGCGATGGGGGATGCCGTTCGCCCGCGAGGCCGACGGTCGCATCAGTCAGCGCTTCTTCGGCGCGCACAGGTACCGTCGCACCGCCTACGCCGGCGACTACACAGGCCTCGAGATCCAGCGCACGCTCATGCGCCGTGCCGCCGAGCTCGCCGTTCCCATCATCGACACGGTCTACATCACCCGCATCCTCGTCTCACGCGGCACGGTCTTCGGCGCCTATGGCTTCGACGTGGTCGACGGCACACCGGTCGTCATCCACGCCGACGCGGTCATCCTCGCCGCCGGAGGGCACACCCGCATCTGGCGCTACACGTCGTCGCGTCGCGACGAGAACACCGGCGACTCCTTCCGGCTGGCGGCGCTGGCCGGCGCGCGCATCCGTGATGCCGAACTCGTACAGTTCCACCCCTCGGGGCTGCTCGAACCCGAGGACGCCGCGGGCACGCTCGTCTCAGAGGCCGCGCGCGGCGAGGGCGGCATCCTCACCAACGCTCAGGGAGAGCGGTTCATGCAGCGCTACGACGCGGAGCGCATGGAGCTGTCGACCCGCGACCGCGTCGCCCTGGCGAACTACACCGAGATCGCTGAGGGCCGAGGCACCGAGAAGGGCGGCGTCTGGCTGGACGTCTCGCATCTGCCGCGCGAGCAGATCCTCGAGAAGCTGCCGCGGCTGTACCGGGCGATGATCGACCTGCAGATGCTCGACATCACCGAGCAGCCGATGGAGGTCGCGCCTACCGCGCACTACTCGATGGGCGGCGTATGGGTGCGCCCCGAAGACCACGGCACCGGAGTCGAGGGGCTCTACGCGATCGGGGAGGCGTCCAGCGGCCTGCACGGCGCCAACCGCCTGGGCGGCAATTCGCTCATCGAGCTGATGGTCTACGGCCGGATCACCGGCGAGACCGCGGCCGAGTACGTCCGCGGCCGCACCGAGGTGCACCGCGATCTCGAGGCGGTCGCCGCAGCGCGTGCCGAGCTGGAGGGCTTCCTGCACAGCACGGGCACCGAGACGCCGCGCCGCCTGCAGCGCGCCGTGCGCGATCTGATGACCGAGCACGCCGGCGTCATCCGCACCGAGGAGTCGCTGCGTGAGGGTCTCGCGAAGCTCGCCGTGCTCGAGGAGCGTGCGAAGAACGTCACCGCGCATCCCGACATCGCCGGTTTCGACGACCTCGCGCACGCCTTCGACCTGCTCGGCTCGCTGCTCGCCGCGCGCGCCACCCTGGAGTCGGCGATCGAGCGACGAGAGACCCGCGGATGCCACAATCGCGCTGACTTCCCCGACACCGATCCCGCGCTGCGGGGCAACATGATCTGGACGCCCGACGGCGGCGTCGAGTTCGAGCCGCTCGGCGACGCTCCCGAGTCGTTCCGGGTGCTGGCCGAGGAATCGGCCTCGGACTCGGTGCAGGGCAAGCTCGTGGAGTGAGTGCCGAGGGGCGCGGTCAGCCGTCGAGAGCGAGGCTCTCGACGGCTTCTCCGAGTGCGCGGGCGGTCGCGGCGGGGTCACCGTCGACCGAGTCGATCCGGATGAGATCCGCGCGGGTGCCGAGGAAGACCTCGTGAGCGCGGATCACCTCGGTCAGCGGGGCATCCAGCTCACCGTGTCGATCCTGCGGTCCCTCGGCCTCGGCTCGGGCTTCGAAGTGTCGACTCGCGCTCGCCGCGTCGATCCGCAGCGCGATCTCGACGAACGTCGCACCTGCGTCGTCGGCGATCGCGTGCAGCCGGTCGATGAACGGGACGCCGGCCGCGCCGATGAACTGGGGGATGATGACGTCGCGACCCTCGATCAGCTGCGCATGCACGACCCGGGCCGCCAAGTCGCGAGTGAGCAGACCCGCCTCAGTCGTCGCCTGCCGCCAGCCGCTCAGCATCGCGCGCAGCACGTCGAGGTCGAGGCACAGGGTGAGCGGAGTGCGCTCCGCCCACAGGCGCGCCGCCGTCGACTTGCCGGATGCCGGTGGTCCGTTCAACAGGATCAGGAGCGTCACGGTGCCCATTCTTCCCTCCGGCCCCTGCGAACGGCTATGCTCTTCGGCATGGGCGTAATAAACAGCGCGCTCCTGACGGGGAGCTGCCTCACCTTCCGCGACCGCCGCGCCTGACGGCGCGCTCGACTGTCGCACGCTGCAGCGCGCCGTCATCCGAGATGTCATCCGCACCTCGGCACGGACGGTCTTCTTGTCGCGCCTTCGCGACGCCGATCCCACACCGGGGTGCTCCGATACTTCTTCAGGAGCGCACCCATGCCTCGATCTCTGCACGGCGGCCGACACGAACTCGGCCAGAACTTCCTCATCCATCGACCGACCCTTCACCGCATCACCGAACTGGTCCGCAGCACGAGTGGCCCCATTCTCGAACTCGGCGCCGGTGACGGTGCCCTGACCCGGCCGCTCTCCACATTGCGCAGGCCTCTCACGGCGATCGACATCGACGAGCATCGGGTCGAGCGATTGCGCGGCCGACTGCCGCACGTGCGTGTGGAGCGGGCCGACGCGCTGCAGCATCCGCTCGACGCGCCGGTCATCGTCGGAAACATCCCGTACCACCTGACGACCCCGGTGCTGCGACGACTGCTGGCTGCGCCCGGCTGGCAGCACGCCGTGCTGCTGACCCAGTGGGAGGTCGCGCGCAAGCGGGTCGGAGTCGGCGGCGGCACGATGATGACGGCGCAGTCGGCGCCGTGGTTCGAATTCGAGCTGTGCGGGCGGGTCTCGGCCGAGTACTTCAGGCCGCGTCCGTCCGTCGACGGCGGGCTGCTGTCGATCACCCGGCGAGGATCACCCCTGGTGGCGTACGCGCAGCGGCGTGCCTACGAGCACTTCGTGCGCGGCGTGTTCACCGGGCGCGGCGCCGGGCTGACGAGCGTCGTCGCCCGCACTGCCCGCCTGGGGATGCCCGCCGCCAAGCGCGCACTCGGTGAAGCGGGCATCGATCCGCGGAGTCTGCCTCGCGACGTGACCGCACGGCAGTGGGCCGACCTGTGGGGGCGGCTGCGGTGACGGTCGGCGCGGGCAACTGACGTGTGCACCGCGCCCGCGGGGTGTCACTCGCGGGCGCGGTGCGGTCGTGGTCAGTAGGCGGTCGTCAGCACGCCGCCGTCGGCGCGCAGCGCGGCGCCGTTGGTGGCGGATGCCAGTGGGCTCGACAGGTATACGACGAGGTCGGCGATCTCGCGCGGGTGGATGAACCGCTGAAGCAAAGAGGAGTCCCGCACGAGGCCCGCCTTCAGCTGCTCGACCGTCATCGACTGGGCAGCGGCGATCTGCTCGACCGTCGCCGCCACTCCGTCGGAGTAGGCCGGCCCGCCGAGCACCGTGTTTACGGTCACCTCCGTTCCGCGGGTGAGCTTCGCCAGGCCGGCGGCCAGAGCGAGGGAAGCGGCCTTCATCGTGCCGTAGGGGATCATGTCGCCGGGCACATCGACCGCTGATTCGGTGCCGATGAACACGATGCGGCCCCAGCCGCGCTGCAGCATCGGAGGCAGAAGCCGCCGTGACAGCCGCATGCCCGCCATCAGGTTGAGATCGAACTGGCCCTGCCAATCGGCATCCGTCGTCTCGGTGAAATCCATCAGGCCGAACGTCCCCGCGTTGTTGATCAGCACGTCGACCGCGCCGACGGCGTCGAGCAGGGAATCGATCTGCGCGGGGTCGGTGAGATCGGCGGAGATGCCGGTCACCTCGCCGCTCGCATCGATCTCGCGGCGCAGTCTCTCCGTCGCGGCGGACACGCGATCCGGGGTGCGCCCGTTGACGATGACCGATGCCCCTTCGCGGCGCGCGGCGGCGGCGACGGCGTACCCGATGCCCTGCGTGGATCCGCTGATGAGAACTCGCTTGCCTGTCAGACCGAGGTCCATCCGACTCCCTTCCGGCCGTGCACGGACGACCAATTCACTTTCCTGATCAAGTGACTCTAAAGGAGATTAACTTTCCCGCGCAAGTGATGTTCTAGTCTGGAAGCATGACGGAAGACGCGGACGCCGAAGCGGAGTGGTCGCCGGAGGAGCTCGAGACGTGGTCGTCGGTCGCGACGATGCTGGTGTGGCTTCCCGCTGCGCTGGATGCACAGCTGCAGCGCGACGCGGGCCTCAGTCACTTCGAATTCGGCATCCTCTTCGCGCTTGACCAGGCCGACGAGCGCACGCTGACGATGAGCGCGCTCGCCGGATTCTCGAACAGCTCGCTCTCACGTCTGTCGCGCGCGGTCGCACGACTCGAGAAGGGCGACCTGATCCGCCGCCGCATCGACGCCGCGGACGGGCGGGTCACTCTCGCTGGGTTGACCGAGAAGGGGCAGCAGGCCGTGCGGCGTGCGCAGCCCGGACACATCGCCCTGGTGCGTCAGCTCGTCTTCGACACGCTCACCAAGGCGCAGGCGCACCAGTTCGGTGTCATCGCTCAGCGGATCGACGGCGCGATCGAGGCCGAGGGGATGTGGAAGCCGGCGAAGCGGGTGCAGCGCCGCGGATGACGAAGCGAGAGGGCGTGCTCACACGGCGTCGGATGCCAGGCGGAACCCCACCCCGATCGAGGTGAGATCCGCCTCATACGCGCTGTGGCGCCGGGCGCAGCGCGCGAGGTCGCGATCGTGGCGGAACGCCCCGCCTCGCGTGACGTGCGGATCGAAGGCGTACTCATCGCGCGCCGGCAGGTCTGCCGGTGCCCCGGGATAGGGCGCGTAGACGGTCGAGGTCCATTCGTCGGCGTTGCCGGCCAGGTCGAGCACTCCGAACGGACTGGCGCCCTCGGGGAAGGAGCCGACCGGCGTGGTCGTGCCGATGCCGAGGTCGACGAGGTTGGCGAGGCCGACCCGGTACTCGTCGCCCCAGGGGAACTCGCGGGTGTCGTCGCCGCGGGCGGCGCGCTCCCATTCGTCCTCCGTGGGCAGCCGTACCGCGCCGCCAAGGTGCTCGCTCAGCCAGGTGCAGTAGTCCACAGCATCCGACCACGGCACCCCGATGATCGGATGATCGCCCGGGGTGCGGCTCTGCACGGGCAGCGGGGCGCGGCCGGAGTCGGCGGCGAACGCGGACCACTCCGACACCGTCACCGGAACCCGGGAGATCCGGAAGGCGGGCACGCGAACCGGGGTGCGCGGAGCTTCCTTGCGGTACCAGGCCAGCGGCACGCCGGTGTCGGCGTAGCGGGCGGCGATGCCCTCGAGCTCGTCGAGCGGGGTGCCGCGCTGCAGTATCCCCTCCGGGATCTCGACCCAGTCGATCGTGCTGCCGCTCATCGCAACCCCTCACTGCTGTGCCTCTTCGGGAACATGGTCCACATCGTGTGATGCCAGGCGCACCCGGCACGCACTACCTTCAGGCATGGTCACACACAATGAGGTGCCACCGGTACCGCGATCGCGACTGCTCACGGTGATCGAGCATCCACTCGGCCTGAGCTTCCTGGGCGCGCTGGGCGTGCTCGGGGCATTGGTGCTGGGCACCGCGATCGGATCGATCTCGACGATCCTCGTCTACATCGTGCTGGCGATGTTCATCGCGCTCGCCCTCGATCCCATCGTGACGCGACTGCAGCGTCACGGGATGAAGCGCGGAGCCGGCATCGCGATCGTCTTCGGCGGATTCGCCGTGCTCATGCTCGCCTTCGCGGTCTTCGTCGTGCCGCCGGTGATCGGACAGGTCATCGCACTGGTCGAGTCGATCCCCCAGGCACTCGGGTCCGTTCAGCAGTCGGACTGGTATCTCGGCCTGGACGATCACACCCGAACCGGCATCGACAGCGGGCTCGCGCAGATCACCGACACGGTCGCCGATCCGAACACCCTCCTCGCCATCGGCGGAGGAGTGCTGCAGGTCGGGGTGGGCTTCGCCAGCTTCGTCTCGGCGGCGTTCGTCGTCGTCGCGCTGACGCTCTACTTCCTGGCATCCCTCACCTCGATCAAGGCAGCCTTCTACGCACTCGCTCCGGCGCGCAATCGCGAGCGCCTCGCGCACTTCACCGAGCGGATCACCGGATCGATCGGCTCATCGCTGATCGGCTCGGTCACGCTGTCCGCGTTCAACGCCGCGGCGGTGTTCGTGCTGCACCTGGTGATCGGGCTGCCGTTTCCCGCGCTCATGGCCGTGATCGCCTTCGTCATCACCCTGATCCCGCTGTTCGGCTCGGTCATCTTCCTCATCCTCGGCTCGGTCATCGCGCTGTTCTCGAGCCCGCCTCAGGCGGCGATCTTCGCAGTGCTGTACCTGGTGTACATCCAGATCGAGTCGTACATCCTCAGTCCGCGGGTGATGAACCGCGCCATCGCGATCCCGGCTGCGCTCGTGCTGATCGGCGCGCTCGCGGGCGGCGCACTGATGGGAGTTCTCGGCGTGCTGGTGGCGCTGCCGGTGATCGCATCCATCCTGCTGGTCATCCGCGAGGTGGTCGTGCCGCGACAGGACTTGAAGACCTGATCGCGCTTCTCAGCCACGGGTTTCGACACGGGACGGTGCCGGGAGGATCTCCCGGCACCGCCCTGCATCCCTCCGATCAGGCGGCCTTTCGCATCTCCCGGCCGTGCACGGTCAGCGCGTAGATGACCAGGACGTCCAGCGCGATGACGATGAGCGACCACCACGGCTGAACCGGAAGCAGGAAGAGCTGTCCGATCGCGTTCAGGACCGCGAGCACGACCGCGACGACGCGCGCCCAGGTCGCCCCGGCGAACAGCGCCAGCGCCACCAGGATCAGCAGCACGCCGATGATCAGGTGCCACCACCCCCAACCCGAGACGTCGAACAGGAAGAGATCCCCCTGTGAGGTGAGGAAGTAGGCGCTGTCCGGCGCGAGGATCGCGAGGAACCCGTAGATCGCGTCGAAGATACCGGCGGTCAGCAGCATGACACCCGCGAACCACCCCCAGCCCACCCAGCCACTCGTCTCTGAACCGCTCATGACACTCTCCTCTCGTTCCCGCCCAGGACGCGACCCCGTGCCGCACACCCGGCGAGTGAGCATCAAGCTAGTGAGGGGGCGCGCACCCGGCATCACCCACGGCGCGTGATTGTGCGTTGAGGTGGGCCGGTGCGCTCCCTATGCTCGGACCGTGTCCGCACCGACCAGCGGGGCAGCGTCGCCCCGTCCGCCCTTGAGTCGACTCCTCCTCGACAGCAAGGTGCGTGTGCGCCCGCCCACCGCCGATGCGGTCAGCCGAAGCGTCCTGATCGACGCGGCGCGCGGCAGCCCGGCGCGCATCATCGGCGTGACCGCCCCGGCCGGGTACGGCAAGTCCACGATGCTCGCGGAGTGGGCCGCTCGTGAGCATCGTCGCGTCGGATGGGCGTCGTTCGACCGTTTCGACGATGATCCCGCCTCCATGCTGACCGTCCTCGCCACCGCCTGCGAAGCACTCTCACCCCACTCCGCAGAGGCGGTGGCGCAGATGCGCGGCGTCGGGGCATCCGTGCTGGGGCGGTCGGCGCCGATGCTCGCCGCCGTGCTCGCGAACGCGCCCGCGCCGTTCGTGCTCTTCATCGACGACGCGCATGCGGTGGGGTCGGAGCAGTGTCAGGACGCCCTGGAGATCGTGCTCAACGGCATCCCCGACGGGTCGCAGGTCGTGCTCGCGAGCCGACATGCGCAGCCGTATCTCGCACGACTGCGCGCGTCCGGACTCACACGCGAGATCATCGCCGCCGACCTGCGCATCGACCGACACGGCGCGCAGTCGATCTTCGCCGCGGCGAACGCGACCGCCTCGGCGGACGACATCGGACTCGCCGTCGAGCATTGCGAAGGCTGGCCGACGGGTCTGTTCCTGTGCGCCCTCGCCGTCGGGGCCGGCGCCGACGTCAATGCGCTCGCCGGAAGTGAGCGGTTCGTCGCCGACTACCTGTACCGGGAGTGCCTGTCCACGCTCCCCGAGGACCTTCGGGTCTTCCTCCGGCGCACGGCCGTGCTCGAACAGCTCTCCGCGCCGCTGTGCGATGCGATTCTCGGCACCCCCGGATCTCGCGAGATGCTTCATCGCATCGAGCAGCTCAACCTGTTCCTGGTGGCACTCGATCGAAGGCGCGAGTGGTTCCGCTATCACCCGCTGTTCCGGGAGTTCCTGCTCTCGGAGCTCGAGCGCCTCGACGGAGGAAGGAAGCAGGAGCTGCAGCGACGCGCGGCAGCGTGGTGCATACGGGAACAGCTTTCGGCGGTGGCTGTCGAGCATCTGCTCGCCGCGGGCGCGCTGGAAGAGGCCGCTGTGCTCATCGCCGACCTGGCGCTGCCCACCTATCAGGCCGGTCAGGTCGGCGTCGTCGAGCGCTGGCTCTCGCGACTGGGCACGGAGGTGATCGAGGCGTCGCCCGGGACGGTCGTCATCGCCGCCTGGGTCGCCATCCTGCAGGGCAAGTCACCGCAGGCCGAGCGGTGGGCGGCGATCCTCGACCGGCTGCGTCCGCAGCTGGCACCGGAGGAGCTCGTCGGCTTCGAATCGGCCAGGGCGATGGTGCGCGCGGCCATGTGCGTCGACGGTCCGCTGCGCGTGCTGAAGGATGCCGAGTACGCCGTCGCGCATGAGCCCGAAGACAGCCCGTGGCGTGATCAGGCGCTTCATCTGCTCGGATCGGCATGGCTGCTGGCGGGCGATCAGGCCGCCGCGCGGGATGCCTTCCTGCGCGCTTCGACGTATGCCCGGGATGCCGGGAACGCCGACTCCGTGCTTCTCAGCGAGGCGGAGCTGGCGATCCTCGCGATCGGCGACGGCAGATGGACGGAGGCGGAGATGCACGCCCACACCGCCGTCCGCGCGGTGGACGATCATCACATGGAGGGGTATCCGACCACTGCACTCGCCCTGGCGGTGAGAGCGCGTCTCGCCCTGCATCACGGAGATGCCGCCGCAGTGGAGCGCTACGTCGCGCGGGCCATGCGCGCGCGGGTGCACTGCACGCACGTGCTGCCCTATCTGGCCATGCGGGTGCGGCTTCAGCTGGCGAAGGTGTTCGTCGGCCAGCGGGATCATGCCGCGGCGCGGCACATGCTGCGCGAGATCGACGACCTGCGGCTGCGTCGGCCCCACGTCGGCGCGCTCGCCGAAGAGATCGAACTGTTCCGCGCGAAGCTGAGCGACACGGCCGACCGGGCCGGCAGCATCCCGCTCACTCCCGCCGAATTGCGCCTGCTGCCCTACCTGCAGACGCATCTGACGATCGGCGAGATCGGCGCGCGCCTGTATGTGTCGCGGAACACCGTCAGCACCCAGGTGGGGTCCATCTATCGCAAGCTCGGCGTGACGACACGCGCTGCGGCGGTGGACGAGGCCTCTCGCGCGGGGCTCCTCGGCGAGTAGCGCGAACGCGCCGAGTACGGGGAAGGACGGCGGATGCCGGCATCGGCGCACTGTCGTGTGTTCAGTCCTCAGTGCTCAGCAGATCGAGATCGTCGCCCAGCGCGGTCGCGATCCTCGGGGCTGCGGTGACCACGCGCGGGCGTCCGACGATGGGCATCACCGTGTCGAGCACCTGCACGATGGTGTCGGCATCGGCCCCGGCGCCGATGGCGCGATCGATCTCGCGGTGGAGCGAGGACTCGGGTGCCGCGACGGCGACCAGCGCCGCCAGCCTCACCAGGCAGCTCGTCCTGGCGTCCAGATCGCCCGCGCCTTGGACGCCGTCCAGGACGGAGCCTGCCTGTTGCTCGTCGATGCTCAGTCGGCGCAGGTGCTCTGAGTAGTCCATGATGACCAACTCCCATGTCGTGGTCGGCGGGCGACCGGCGAGCCGATCGGGCGCTGAGACCAGTGAATCCGTTCTTGGGCCCACGTGGTTCATCTGATGTGGGTGATGTGCGATTCGCGGTCGCGGACGTACCTTCCTGATCGGGGAGAACGCCAGCGGGGCGCCACGGGGTGAGGAGAAGCACATGGATCAGGACCATTCGGGGAGCGGGTCGGTCATCGGGGATCCGCTGCCGCCGGCGCGGACCCTGCCGTTTCCGCCACGGGCATCCGGCAGCGTCGCGGGGCGCACCATCCAGGAGTCCACGTATGCGCCGAGAGAGCCCGTCCGGCACCTGCCCGAACATGCTCCGAACGTCCTGGTCATCCTGATCGATGACGCCGGACCCGCCCTGCCGTCGACGTTCGGTGGCGCGATCCGCACGGCGACGCTCGACCGGGTGCGCGCGAACGGCGTCGGCTTCAACCGCTTCCACACCACGGCGATGTGCTCTCCGACGCGTGCAGCGCTGCTGACGGGCCGGAACCATCACCGGGTCGGCAACGGCCAGATCGCCGAGCTCGCCAACGACTGGGACGGCTATTCCGGGCACATCCCGAAGAGCAGCGCCACGATGGCCGAGGTGCTGCGCCAGTACGGCTATGCCACGGCGGCGTGGGGGAAATGGCACAACACGCCGGCTGAGGAGACGACGAAGGCGGGCCCCTTCGACCGCTGGCCCACCGGCTACGGCTTCGAGTACTTCTACGGATTCCTGGCGGGGGAGGCCTCGCAGTACGAGCCGAATCTGGTGCGCAACACCACGGCGGTGCGGCCGCCGAAGACCCCAGAGGAGGGGTACCACCTCAGCGAGGACATCGCCGACGACGCGATCGGATGGCTGCGCGACCACAAGGCACTCGCCCCCGACCAGCCCTTCTTCATGTACTGGGCCACCGGGGCGATCCACGGTCCGCACCACATCATGAAGGAGTGGGCGGACAAGTACGCCGGAGCGTTCGACGACGGCTGGGACGTCTACCGCGAGCGCGCGTTCGAGGGCGCGAAGGCGGCGGGCTGGGTGCCGCAGGACGCCGAACTCACACCGCGCGACGAGCAGATGTCGTCGTGGGCGGACATTCCCGAGCATCAGCGCGCGTTCCAGCGCCGGTTGATGGAGGTGGCCGCCGGATTCGGCGAGCACGCCGATGTGCAGGCCGGGCGTCTGCTCGACGAGCTGGAGCGGCTCGGATACGACGAGAACACGATCGTGGTGTACATCTGGGGCGACAACGGCTCATCGGGAGAGGGGCAGAACGGCACGATCAGCGAGCTGCTCGCGCAGAACGGCATCCCCACCACCGTCGACCAGCACATCGCGGCCCTCGACGAGCTCGGCGGACTGGATGCCCTCGGCACCCCTGCCACCGACAACCAGTACCACGCCGCATGGGCATGGGCCGGATCGTCGCCGTACAAGGGCATGAAGCTGCTGGCATCCCACCTGGGAGGCACGCGCAACCCGATGGTCATCCAGTGGCCGGGGCACATCGCGCCCGACCAGACGCCGCGTACGCAGTTCCACCATGTGATCGACATCGCTCCCACGCTCTACGAGATCATCGGGATCTCGCATCCCGAGATGGTGAACGGCATCCCGCAGGATCCGATCGACGGAATCAGCCTCGCGTACGCGATCGACGACGGCCGCGCTCAGGGCAGGCGCCGTGCGCAGTACTTCGAGATCATGGGCAGCAGGTCGATCTACTCCGATGGCTGGATGGCCTCGGCGACCGGACCCCGTCTGCCGTGGGTGCCCGGCGTTCCGCCGGGGATCGCGACATGGACGCCCGATCAGGACACCTGGGAGCTCTACGACCTCGACAGCGACTGGACACAGGCGCACGACCTGGCCGCGGAGAATCCGCAGAAGCTCGCCGAGCTCAAGGAGCTGTTCGCGATCGAAGCCGCCCGCAACGACGCGCTGCCGATCGGCGGCGGGCTGTGGGTGCCCGTGATGCATCCCGAGGACCGCATCAGCCCGCCGTACACCGAGTGGGTGATGGATGGCGACACCGTGCGGGTTCCCGAGTTCTGCGCCCCCGCGCTGGGCAACCGACCCAACACGGTCACGATCTCGATCACGACGTCGGATGCCGCCAGCGGTGTGCTCTACAAGCTTGGCGGTGCCGGCGGTGGGCTCACCTGCTTCATCGACGCCGGGGTGCTGACCTACGAGTACAACCTGTTCCTGGTGCAGCGCACGATCATCACCGCGTCGGACGCGCTGGCCGCCGGTGAGCACACCGTCGAGATCGAGACGAGCTACATCGAGCCGAAGCCCGGGGGGCCGCTGAAGGTCGTGCTGCGGGTGGACGGCTCGGAGGTGGCCACCGGCCAGGTTCCGGTCAGCGCGCCGCTGCTGTTCTCAGCCAACGACTGCCTCGACATCGGCCGTGCGTATGGCGGTGCCGTCTCGCGGGCCTACGCCGAGCGGATGCCGTTCGCGTTCGACGGGCAGATCGGTCGGGTGCACATCGCGTATGCGGGGTGAGCGCGCCGTCGGCGTCGGCCCTCGCTCGCGCTATGGTCGTCGCATGCGCGACAGGCAGAACCTGCTCGGCAGGCGGTGGGTCATTGGAGTGATGCTGATGGCGGCTGAACGGGGGACCGCGTCTTCGAGGTGTGCTCGACCACGAGCGGCGACGAAGGCGACCTCAATCGCGCACTGTGCGAGGCCTTCGACATCAGCGAGATGGCCGCCGAGGTCATCCTGTCGATGCCCGCGCGGCGCTTCTCGCCGCTGTCCGTCGACCGGCTGCGCGCTGAGCTCGCCGAGGTCGAGGAGCGGCTCGCCCTCACCGAGCAGGCGTAGCGGAGGCCGAAGTCGCGATCAGCGTGTGCAGATCGCCCGAGGCGGCCAGCAGCGCCACGCTGCGGTCGGTGAGATCGCCGAGGCGCTGCTGCAGCAGCATCCGCGCATCGTCGCTGTCGCCGTGAGCGCGGATCAGCTCGATGACCCGGCCGATCGGCGGAAGCGGGTAACCGCCGGCGCGCAGCGCGGCGGTGATCCGAGCGGCGGCGATCGCGTCGGACGCGTAGCGACGGGCACCCGAGCGTTCGTCCCGGTGGGGAAGGAGGAGTCCCTGCTCCTCCCAGTGTCGCAAGGCGGATGCCCGCACACCGAGCGCCTCGGCGAGCTCGCCGATCGTCATGCTGTCGCTCTCGTCGAAGGCGTCAGTGCTGTCCTCGACGATGGCATGCAGCGCTTTCAGCGCCTCACGTACGCGCCCGCGCTGCTGAGCGATCTCGAGGTGCAGCAGGTCGATGCGCTCCGCGGCGGCATCGATGGAGGCCGTGCGCAGCGTGGGCATGAGAGCGCGCGCAGGTACGGGACCGATGGCCGCGGCGAGGGAGCGGTAGGCACGCAGCGCGACCTCGTGCTCCGGCCCGTATCGTCGATAGCCGTTCGGCGTGCGCTGGGTCGGCGGCAGCACGGAGAGACGCTCGAGGTCGCGCACCTGCTGTGTCGAGTAGCCGACGAGGCGCGCCAGCTCGGCGGTCGTGAAGACGCGCTCTTGAGGGTTTTGCATCGATACCCCTGTCATTGCGGCTGCAAGTCCACATAAGCACATGAAGCTCATCATTGAGTCATGGACATCCAGCAGATCATCGAGACCGTCCGCGGATTCGACGGTGCGCTCGCCGTCGTACCGGACTCTGAGCCCTATCCGGAACTGTCGTGGGGAGATGCCTACTTCTACTTCGCTCCAGACGGGGTGATGCCCGAGCGCACGCAGCCGTACGCCACGATCACCACGAAGGATTACCCGGACGACACGGCTTTCATGCTCGGCCCAGGCCGGTTCCGGGTCAATATCCATGTCGGTCGCGACAGGGCGACGAAGCTGTCGGATGCTGATGCGCAGTCGACCGGGGCGGACGTCTTCCTGCCGCATCCGCTGTACGGGACGATGGGCTGGGTCTGCGTCGTGAACCCTGCGGCGAACACCTCTCGGCGGGTGCTCGACCTGTTGCGCGACGCGCACGACGCGGCCCGCGCACGCACGCTGCGTCGGGAGGAGGAGGCCTGATGGCGTCGGCTCAATCACTCAGCCTGGCCGATCGCCGGATCGTCGCCGCGTGGGCATCGGACTGCGCCGAGCGGGTGCTGCCCCTGTTCGAACAGGAGGCGCCGCGGGATGGCCGTCCCCGCGACGCGGTCGCCCGTACGCGGGCATTCTCGCGTGGTGAGATCGACGCCGCCGGGGAGATCCGGCGACGGTTCGTCGCGGGCCGCGCGGCTGCGGCCGTGACCGCGCCAGCGGCTGTCGCCGCGGCCCGAGCCGCTGCCCAGGCTGCCGGTGTCGCGCACATGGGCGCCCACGCGCTAGCCGCCGTCCGGCTCGCGCTGCGGCAGCTGCCGGCGCTGGGCTCCGACTCCGCCGGTCCGCTCGGAGCCGGGCTCTTGGCGGTGGGAGACCTGGGCGAGGCCATCCGTCGCCTGCAGGCGGCGCTCTGATCGTCGCCGTTCAGACCACTCTTCTAAAAAATACTGCTCTTGCGTTTAGAGCCTGTTCGGGTGTCTCATGGAAGGACAGGCACAGGAGGACGACATGACGATCACGGCAGTCGAGAGCACCACCGCACCGGACGCGCCCGCGATCGGCCCGAATCGCGTGCGCATAGAGGCGGCGCCGAGGCCCGTCGACCTCGTCGCCGCCGAGCACGCCGGCCGCCTGTTCCTGCGGGCACTCGGCATCGACCCCGACGACCCGGACGCCCCCGATCTGGCGCGCACGCCACGTCGCTTCGCCGAGGCATATGCCGAACTGCTGGCATCCGATCCCTTCGACTTCACCACCTTCGCGAACAGTGAGGGCTACGACGAGCTCGTGCTGATCCGCGACATCCCGGTGCGCTCGCTGTGCGAACACCACCTGCTGCCGTTCACAGGCATCGCGCACGTGGCCTACCTGCCGGCCGATCGCGTCGTCGGCCTGTCGAAGATCCCCCGGCTGGTCGATCACTACGCCCGTCGTCCGCAGACGCAGGAGCGGCTGACCGTGCAGATCGCGGATGCCCTCGCCACGCGCCTGCAACCGCGCGGCATCGGCGTCGTGATCGAGGCCACCCACACCTGCATGACCGAGCGCGGTGCCCGGGCGACCGGATCGTCGACCACCACCTCCGCCGTGCGCGGCACCCTGCGCGAGGACGCCCGTTCTCGCGCCGAGTTCTTCGCCCTCGCCGGAGGCCGCTGAGAATCGCCGAGCGCACAGCGGCACCGCACGAACCAGCATCCACCGCACGATCGAAAGGAACCGAGATGACCATCGCCATCGTCGGCGGAGGCCTCGCCGCCGCCACCGCAGCCACAGAGCTGCGCGAGACCGGTTACGACGGGGAAGTGGTGATCTACTCGGCCGAGGACCACCTGCCCTACGAGCGGCCCCCGCTGTCGAAGGCGGTGCTGCTCGGAGACGCCGAGGTCGACTCCGCCCGGGTGCACGATGCGAACTGGTACGACGAGCACGACGTGCGCCTCGAACGCGGCGTGAAGGTCGTCTCGATCGATCCTGTGACGCATACCCTGCGCTCCGAGCCGGTCGCGGGCGGCGACGGCTCGGAGCACCGCTACGACAAGCTGCTGCTGGCCACCGGGTCGGCACCGCGACACTTCCCGCTCGCCGACCGCGTCGTCGAGCCGCTCTACCTGCGCACCATCGAGGACAACGCGCGCCTGCGGGCGGCACTGAAACCCGGCGCCGGCATCGTGATCGTCGGTGCCGGGTGGATCGGCCTCGAAGTGGCATCCGCCGCCCGCCACCACGGCGCCGACGTGACCATCTACGAGGTCGCCGAGCTGCCGCTCGTGAACGTGCTCGGCCCCGAGGTCGCGCGGCTGTTCGCCGACCTGCACCGCTTCCACGGCGTCGATCTGCGCCTGGGCACCCCCGTCGACGAGGCCGCGCTCGCCGCGGCCGACGTGGTCGTGGTGGGAATCGGCGCGGCGCCCATCACACAGCTCGCCGAAGACGCCGGGCTCGAGGTCGACGGCGGCGTGCTGGTCGATGAGACGCTGCGCACCTCCGATCCCGACATCTACGCGATCGGGGACATCGCGAATCAGCAGCATCCGGTGCTCGGGCGGCGCATCCGCGTCGAGCACTGGGACACCGCGATCGAGCAGGGCAAGGTCGCCGCCCACAACCTCGCCGGCGCGAACGAGCCGTACACCCACCTGCCGTACTTCTTCACCGATCAGTACGATCTCGGCATGGAGTACTTCGGCAGCGTCGGCCCTGATGGCTACGACCGCGTCGACATCGAGGGCGACACCGATGTCGCGCACGGCGGCGCGTTCCGCGCCTACTGGGTGAAGGACGGCACCGTGCAGGCCGCGATGCACGCCAACGACTGGGATGCGTCGGACGCCGTCCGTGACAGCGTCGGGACGGTGCGATGACGGTGGATGCTGGCACCGTGGATGCCGGGATAGCGGATGCCGGGATGCTGCGCCGCATCGGCGCGCGCGAGTTCGACTTCACCCGGCAGGTCGCCGTGATGGCCGTGGTCAACCGCACACCCGACTCGTTCTACGACCACGGCGCCACGTTCGCTCTCGACCGGGCCGTCGCCGGAGCGCTGCGCGCCGCCGATCTCGGCGCCGACTGGGTCGACATCGGCGGTGTGCCGTTCGGACGGGGACCGGCGGTGTCGGTCGCCGAGGAGATCGACCGGGTCGTGCCGGTGGTGGATGCCATCGCCGCAGCCCGGCCCGAGCTGGTCGTCTCGGTCGACACGAACCGCGCCGACGTGGCGGAGGCCGCGATCGCCGCGGGCGTCTCCGTGATCAACGACACCAGTGGCCTGGGCGATCCGCGCATGGCCGAGGTGCTCGCCGGCAGTGAGGCGCAGATCGTGATCACGCACAGCGTCGGGCCACCGCGGGTCGAGAAGCCGCCGGCGCACTTCGACGACGTGGTGGGAGAGGTGCGCGGGTTCCTGCTGGAGCGGATGGTGCGGGCGGAGTCCGCGGGAGTTCCCCGCTCGCGCATGATCGTCGACCCCGGGCACGACCTCGACAAGAACACGCTGCACTCGCTGGAACTCACCCGCCGCATCGACGAGCTCGCCGGGCTCGGGGCCCCGCTGCTGGTGGCGGTGTCGAACAAGGACTTCATCGGCGAGTCGATCGACCGGCAGCAGGGCGAGCGGCTGGCCGGGTCGCTCGCCGCGATGACCGCGTGCATCCTGGGCGGCGCGCGGATCGTGCGGATGCACGAGATCGAGGCGACCGTCGACGCGGTGCGCATGACGGAGGCGATCCTCGGGATGCGTGCGCCCGCGCGCCTCGAGCACAACACCCACCCGACGCACAATGTCTGACGCGTTAGAGGTGGCCGAGAGGGCGGCGATCGATCGTGTGTGGCCGGCACCGGCATCCGATCTCTCCGACGACGACCTGCTCGCCCAGGTGGCCTTCCCCGACGACCGCACCTGGCTGCGGGCGAACTTCATCGCCAGCATCGACGGCGCCGCGACCCGCGACGGGCTATCGGGCGGACTCGGCGACGCCGCCGACCGGCGCATGTTCGACCTGCTGCGCTACGAGGCCGACGTCGTGCTCGTCGGCGCGGGCACCCTGCGCGATGAGGGGTACGACGGGTTCCGGGTCTCTTCGGACGCCTCGGTCTGGCGCGTCGCCCGCGGCCTGCCCCCGCATCCTGTGCTCGCGCTGGTGAGCCGCTCCCTGGTGCTCGACCCGGCGTCGCCGCTGTTCGTGGACGCGCCGGTGCGTCCGATCGTGTACACCGTGGCATCCGCTCCCGACGATCGGCGCGAGGCGCTGGATCGTGTCGCCGACGTCGTCGAGGTGGGGGAGTCGGATGCTGACCTGCGGCGCGTCCGCGCTGACCTCGCCGCCCGCGGGCTGCGACGGATCCACTCGGAGGGCGGCCCGCACCTGTTCGGCGCGCTGCTGGCCGCCGGCCTGGTCGATGCGCTGCACCTCACGCTCGCCCCGACGCTGGAATCCGGGGATGCCGGGCGCATCGTGCGCGGTGCGCCGGCCGTGCCCGCGGGGGCGACCCTGGCATCCGTGCTGCGCTCCGGCGACGAGCTGCTGCTGCAGTACCTGCTGGGTGACTGAGCCGGGCCCGCTCGCGCTCCACTTTCCTGCATTCGCGACACATATCGATGGCGCGGATGCAGGAACCTGTAGCGCGACCGATCACACGTCGCGCGAAAGCAGCACGAGTGCCTCGTCGGCGATCAGCTGAGGTTCGGTGAACGGGATCAGATGCTCGGAGCGCTCTGCGCCGACGAACCGGGCCGACGGATGCTGCTGAACGGTCGACTGGTGCGCGGCGACGATCTCGGCGCGCTGTCGGGCGCCCTGCTTCGGGCGCGCCAGCCCCGAGATGACCGTGATCGGCAGGTCGCCGAGATGCAGACGGTTATCGCGCAGCTCGGTGAGCCCCGCGACGACGTGCCGGTACTCCTCGGCCGTCTCTCGGGCTGCGTCGACGGTCGTGCTCGCCTGCAGCACCGCGGTGCGCAGCGGCTCGTCCAGCTCGGCGACCAGGCTCTTCATCACCGGGGCGAGCATGCGCAGTCGGGCGAGCAGCGGCAGCAGGCTCCGCTGCATCGCGGCACCGAATCGGAAGGCGCCGCCGAAGTACAGCGACGCGTTCTCGTCGCTCTGGTCGACCAGCACAAGACCTGTCACCGTGGCACCTTCTGCCCGCAGCCGTGCGGCAGCGGAGCGCACGATCGCACCACCCCAGCTGTGTCCAACCAGCACCAGCCGGCGGTGCGGCACAGCGCTGATGACGGTCAGCAAGTCGGCCGTGAGCCGGTGGATGTCGCGCGGCGCGGTGTCGGGCGTGCTCGCGCCATAGCCCGCACGCTCATACGAGACGACCCGCGAGTGCACGCCGATCCGGTCGTGCACCGGGCCCCAGCTCAGACCGCTCATGCCGAGACCGGCTTCGAGCACCACCAGGTCGTCGCCTTCTCCGCGCACCATCGTGCGCAGCATCCGACCGTCGTCCGTCTCGACGAAGAAGTCTCTGCCGAGCAGGCCGGCGCCGGGCAGGGCGGTGTCGGGTTCGTCGCTCATGGGGCTCCTCGGGGTCGCCTCCATCCGACCACACATCCGACGCGATGTCGCCGCCGACGGGTATCTTCGCGGTATGGCGAGCTTCTGGGAACCCGGATCGCTGCGGCGCCAGCACCCGGTCGTCGCGGTGCGCCCGAACGACGACGCACCCGAGTCGAGCGATCGCTGGCCGACCAGCATCCCCGCCGTCGCGCAGCTGCTGCGAGACGGACTCGACCTCGCACCCGGGGTGACGTTCCTCGTCGGTGAGAACGGCAGCGGCAAGTCGACGATCGTCGAGGGCATCGCGCTCGCCTACGGCCTGTCGCCCGAGGGCGGTTCACGCGGCGCGCGGCACAGCACACGCCCCAGTGAATCTCCCCTGTCGGACTGGCTGCGCATCCAGCGCGGCATCGGATCGAACACGTGGGGGTTCTTCCTCCGCGCCGAGACGATGCACTCCTTCTACACGTACCTCGAACAGAACCCCTCGCCGACGGGCGATGTGCCCTTCCACGAGATGAGTCACGGCGAGTCCTTCCTCGCGCTGCTGGACACCCGGTTCGACGAACCGGGGTTCTACTGCCTCGACGAACCCGAAGCGGCGCTGTCGTTCAACTCCACGCTTGCGCTGATCTCGGTGCTGCGGCGCATCTCGGACGAGGGTGGTCAGGTGCTCTGCGCCACGCACTCGCCCGTGCTCGCGTCGCTGCCGGGCGCGAAGATCCTCGAAATCGGCGAATGGGGCATGCGCGAAGCCGAGTGGGAAGACCTCGAACTCGTGCGGCATTGGCGCTCGTTCCTCGGCGACCCCGGCCGCTACCTGCGGCACCTGCTCGACTAGAGCACGCGCGTGAGCTTGTGCGGGTTGCAGACCTGGCGGATGCCGCGGATCATCCCGTCCCCATCGAACTCGAACTCGAGCACATCGACGCGTCCGGAGTGCGCCAGCAGGAAGCCGGGCCCACCGTTCACATCGGCGGGCGTGATCGTGAACGGCCGCTCGGGATCGTGCTCGGCGGCCTTCTGCAGGACTCCGAGGTAGAAGCGGCGCACCTTCTCGGCGCCGAAGATCGGGTTGAGCGCCGCCGCGACCACCCCGCCGCCGTCGCTCCACAGGATCGTGTCGTCGGTGAACAGGTCGAGCAGCGCCGAGAGGTCACCGCCCTGCACGGCGTCCACCAGCGCCGAGAGCGCCCGCGGGTCCGCCGCCCGCGGCGACGGCGCACGCTCATCGAGGCGCAGGCGGCGCTCGCCGCGTGAGATCAGCTGCCGCACCGCGGCGGGGGACTTCTGCAAGATGCCGCCGATCTCGACCGCCGTCATCCCGTACGCCCGGTGCAGCACGACCGCCGCGCGCGCCTCGGGGCTCAGCTGCTCGGCCAGATGCAGCAGCGCGAGCGACAGCAACTCGCGATCGGCGACCGCGTCCTCGGGCAGGCGCGCGGTCGCGACCGGCTCGGGCAGCCAGTGTCCGGTGTAGTCCTCGCGCACCGCGGCCAGCGAACGCACCCGGTCGATCGACCGGCGCACGCACGCCGTCGTGAGCCAGGCCGGCCAGGAGCGCACGGCATCGGCATCCGCCCGCTCGGCCTTCACCGCGTCGAGCGCGACCTCCGAGACGACGTCCTCGGCGTGGCCGAGGTCTCCCAGCATCCGATACGCGATCCCGATCAGGCGGCCGCGCTCGGATTCCCAGGCACGCGCGGCGGGGGTGGCGACGACGGTCATGCTCGTCACGCTACCGCCACCGCGGCTCAGACGATCGGATGCCTGGCATCGACCGGCGGCTGCATCTGCGTGGCGATCGCGATGCGGTTCCACACGTTGATCGTGCAGATCGCCATCACGATGCCGCCCAGCTCGCCGTCGCCGAAGTGCTCGGCGGCGGCATCCCAGATCTCATCCGTGACGGTGTCGGGTCCGAGTTCGGTGATCGCATCGGTGAGGGCGAGCGCGGCGATCTCCTTCGGCTCGAAGAGATTCTTGGCGTGCTGCCAGGCGCCCACGGCGTGCAGCGTGCGCTGCGGGATGCCGTGCTTGGCGCCCGCGGTCGCATGCATGTCGACGCAGAAGCCGCAGCCGTTCAGGATCGACGCACGCAGCTTGATCAGCTCATACAGGCGCTTCTCCACCGACTTGCTCGAGTACGCCTCCATCCCGAGCACGGCGGCGTAGCCCAGCTTGTTGGTGCGTGCCATGTCGATCCTGGTCATGATTCCCTTCCTTCCGCGGCCGTGCGGCCACCTCTCACCTGTATGTCGGAGGAGGTGCGCCGGGTGTGACAGCGAACCGGATCAGGATTCGGGGTCGTCGCTCGTCTGCTCGGCGATCAGCAGGATCCGCTGCAGGTGCATGGCCGTGAGCACCCCGGGACCGAGGATGAGATCGACGTCGATGCTGCGGGTGTGCACCGCGTGCACGAGCTGGTCCACGGCGTCGGACGCACGCGCGGCGAGCTGGTCGTCCTCTCCGGCGTGCGTCCGATCCTCGAGGTACTCGGCCACGGCATGGCAGGCGCGCGAGAGCGGATCGACGATCTCGGCATCCAATGGAAGGGCTCCGGGGCGGTCCCAGATGGTGTCGCCGAGGCATCCGGAGATGTCGCGGATCTGGTAGGCGATCTCACCCAGTCTCTCGAGCTGGGCGTGCTGCTCTTGTCGATCGCTGTGACGACGCCAGGCGCGCGGATTGCCGCGGCGGCTGTCATCGGCCTCTGCGAGAGCGTCGCGCAGGCTGCGATTCGTCTCAGCCAGTGCACCGGACTCGCGATCCCAGCCTTCGTGCTGCGGCGGCCACGACTCGGCGACCGCGTCGCCGATGTCGTGCAGGTGGTTCGCCAATCGTCGCTGAAACGCGTCGATGCGCGCGCCCGCGTCGAGCGGAGCCGGCGGGAAGACCATGTTGACGACGAGGCCTATTGTGATGCCGACCGCCATCTGCGTCGCGTAGCCGAGTGAGTAGTCATCGGCGTTCGCGCCGCCGATGATGAGCACGAACAGCGCCGCGATCGGGATGTACTCCTTGCCGACGCCGAACCACCCCGTGCCCGAGATCAGCGTCGCCACGCCCACCGCGATGGCGACGGACCAGACGCTCGGCCCCACGGTGAGCACGACGACAGCGGCGAGCCCCACGCCGACCGAGAGACCGAGCAGGGTCTGCAGGCTCGAGCGCACCGACGACATCAGCGTCGGATACATGCTGATCAGCGCGCCCAGCGGTGCGTAATAGGGGTAGTCGTCGGTGACTCCCGGCAGCAGCGGCGCGATCAGCCATGCCGCGCCCACCGCGAGCGCCGTCTTGGCGGCCAGCAGCAGCCGCGCCGGGTGCACCGCCTCGAGCAATGCCGAGCGCGCGCTGCGCGCCACCTGCGCCAACCCCACCGATGCACTCCCGTCGTCCGGCGCGCGTGATGCGCGTGGCAGATACCGTACGGCTCGCGCGTCATGCGCGGCACCGGGGTTGACAGCGGGCATCCGTCATCCGGCCTGTTCGCGGGCATGATCCTGCGACAATGGACACAGCGCCACCCGACCCGAGGAGCCCACTGTGCAGTACATCTCCACCCGCGGCGGCATGCAGCCGCAGCCGTTCAGCGAGACGCTGCTCGAGGGGCTCGCGCCCGACGGCGGCCTCGCGGTGCCCGAGCAGCTGCCGCAGGTCGATGCCGAGACGCTCGAGCGCTGGCGTGCTCTCACCTACCCGCAGCTCGCGACCGAGGTGCTCGCGCTGTTCGCCACCGACATCCCACGCGAAGACCTGGCGGGCATGACCGCCGCTGCCTACGCCGACTTCCCCGACGAGGTCGTGCCGCTGCGCTCCGTCGGCGGTGGCATCACGCTGGTCGGCCTCTCCGAGGGACCGACGCTCGCCTTCAAGGACATGGCGATGCAGTTCCTGGGCCAGGTGCTCGAGTACGTGCTCGAGCGCAAGGATCGCGTGCTGAACATCGTCGGCGCGACCTCGGGCGACACCGGCTCAGCGGCAGAGCACGCCCTGCGCGGCAAGGAGCGCGTGTCGGTCTTCATGCTCTCTCCGCAGGGCCGGATGAGCGCGTTCCAGCGCGCGCAGATGTACTCACTCGATGACGCCAACGTGCACAACATCGCCGTCGCGGGCGTGTTCGACGACTGCCAGAACCTGGTGAAGCAGCTCTCCGGTGACATCGAGTTCAAGCGCGCGCAGCACCTGGGCGCCGTCAACTCGATCAACCTGGGCCGTATCGCAGCTCAGGTCGTCTACTACTTCTGGGCCTGGCTGCGGGTGACCGACGGCGTCGAGCCCGAGTACCGCGAGGGCTTCGAGGTGTCGTTCACGGTGCCGTCGGGCAACTTCGGCAACATCCTGTCGGGCTTCTTCGCCAAGGGCATGGGCGTTCCGATCCGCCGCCTCGTGCTCGCGGCGAACGAGAACAACGTGCTCGACGAGTTCTTCCGCACCGGCGTCTACCGCCCGCGTTCGGCCGCCGACACGCACGCCACCTCGAGTCCCTCGATGGACATCTCGAAGGCGTCGAACCTCGAGCGCTTCATCTTCGATCTCGTCGGTCGCGACGCGACCGGTGTCGTCGACGCATGGAAGGCGCTCGACACCGACGGCTTCTTCGACTTCTCGGCGCAGCAGCCCCGCTTCGAGGGCGAGTTCGGCATCGTCAGCGGCACGTCGACCCACGCCGACCGGCTCGCGACGATCCGCTCGGTGCACGAGGAGTCGGGCGAGATCATCGATCCGCACACCGCCGACGGCGTCAAGGTCGCCCGCGAATTCATCGAGCAGGACGTGCCGATGCTCGTGCTCGAGACCGCCAAGCCGCAGAAGTTCGCCGAGACCATCACCGAGGCGATCGGAGTCGAGCTTCCGCTCTCGCCCGAGCTGCGCGAGATGATGGATGCCCCGCAGCACGTCACCGAGATGGCCGACGACGAGCAGGTGCTGCGCGCCTTCGTCGCGGAGCACGCCCTGCACTAGCATCCCGCCCACCGGACACCTCCGCTCCGGTCGCACGAATGGCCAGTATGGGCCCGCAACACTGCCCGAAAGTGCGACCGGAACGGGTCGGGTGGCGGCGTTTGTGGGGGATCGCCAATCGGACACGGCTGCGCGGCGGTGGGGCTGTCGGTGGGCGCTGGACGAAGCGAGGGTCGATCGCCGCGCGTGCAACGATCGCGGGATGCCCGAAAGCAACGATGCTTCGGCGACCGTACGACCCGGAATCGCCGAGCGCCTCTCTCAGATGATCCAGCTGCCGACCGTTTCGGCCGAGCTGGATCAGCGCGGCCACGAGCCGTTCGCCGCGTTCGAGCGATTGATCGTCGAGCTGTACCCGCTCGTGCACGAGCACCTCGCGCTCGAGAAGCACACCGACTACGGCCTGCTGTTCCGCTGGAAGGGGCGCTCGGGCACTGCGGACGCGCCTGTTGTGCTGATGGCGCACTACGATGTCGTCCCCGTGGACCAATCGGATGCCTGGACCCACTCGCCGTTCGAGGGACGCATCGCCGATGGACGCGTGTACGGCCGAGGGACGCTCGACGACAAGGGCCCGCTCATCGTCATCCTCGAAGCGGCCGAGAATCTGCTCGCCGACGGATTCACGCCAGCCCGCGACGTGTACCTGTCGTTCGGCGGCAATGAAGAGACCTTCGGCGCAGCCGCGCAGGCGATCAGCGCCTCGTTCCAGCAGCGCGGCATCACCCCGTGGATCGTCATCGACGAGGGCGGCGCGGTCGTCGACGCGCCGCTGCCGTTCGTGCCCGGCCGATCCGCGATGGTCGGCGTCGGCGAGAAGGGGGTTCTCAGCATCCGACTCACCGCGCGCGGCGACGGTGGTCACGCCTCGGCGCCTCCCACCCTCACCGCCGTGCGCCGCGTTGCGCGCGCCGTGAACCGCCTCGGCCCCGGCACGTTCCGCGCGCGGGCGCCGCGCGCGATCTCTCGGATGCTGACGCAGCTGGCGTCCCAGACCCCGGGCCCTGCCCGGCACCTGCTGCGCGTGCTCGGCGCGGTCCCGTTCCTCACGGCGCGCGTGTTCGCCGCGCTCGGCGGTGAGCCCGCGGCGCTGGTGCGCACGACCGTCGCACCCACGATGCAGAGCGGCGGCACTGCCGCCAATGTGCTCCCGTCGCAGGCATCCGCCACCGTCAATCTGCGCATCGCGCTGGGTGAGACGGTGGATGCCACGGTGCTGCGCGTCCGCGATCGCATCAGCGACCCACTCGTCGCGATCGAGGTGCTCGAGGGCAGCGAGCCCTCACCCGAGTCGGCCACCGACAACGCGCAGTTCGCGCTCATCGCCGAGGCACTGAATGTGTCGCACCCCGATGCGCCCGCCGTGCCGTACGTGATGATGGCCGCCACCGACTCCCGTCACTTCCACCGCTTCACCCCGGCGGTCTACCGCTTCGCGCCGCTGGAGATGTCGAACGCGCAGCGTGCGTCCATCCACGGTGTCGATGAGAATGTCGAGATCGCCGCGCTCGAGCGCGGCGAGCGATTCCACCGGGAGCTGCTGCGCCGCATGCAGTAGCCCCACTGTTCAACAAGGAGGCGCGATGGCGCGCTCTGTCACCCTCGGCGCGCTCGCGAGCGTCGTCGGATTCCTCGCGTTCGTCGAATTCACCAGCGGCGTGCTGCAGGGCTATTACACGCCGATGCTCACCGACATCGCCCGGCACCTGGGCATCCACGATGCCGATGTGAACTGGCTCGAGGGCACCCAGCTGATGCTGTCGGCGCTCGTCGTGCCGGCCTTCGCCAAGCTCGGCGACATGATCGGGCACAAGCGGATGCTGCTGATCTCGACCGCCCTCACCGCGGCCGCCGCGCTGGTGCTGCCGTTCACCGATTCGTTCGCCGTGTTCCTCGTCGGCTGGGCGCTGATGGGGTTCTACGTGGTGTGGCTGCCGCTCGAGATCGCGCTGATCTGGTCGCGGTCTCGGTCGATGGAGGGTCGATCGGTGATCACGGCGCGCGCGGCCGGCATGCTCGTCGCGGCGCTCGAGGCGGGCGCGATCATCGGCGCGCTCGCCGGCGGGGCGCTGATCGACGTGCTGCCCCTGACTGTGGTGCTGCTGATCCCGGCGCTGCTGATCATCGTGTGCTTCTTCGTGATCCTGTTCGGCGTCAAGGAGTCGCCCGAGACCGCCGGTGGCACGCTCGACACGGTCGGCCTGGTGCTGATCTCGTTCGCGCTGATCGCGTTCACGGGCGGACTCAGCATGCTTCGCCTGCCGGGCGGACTGACCAGCTTCTGGTCGTGGGGCGTGGTGCTGCTCGGCCTGCTGCTGGTGATCCCGTTCGTGCTGTGGGAGCTGCGCCACGACGACCCGCTGATCGATGTGCGCATGTTCCGGTCGCCGGCGCTCGGGCCGGTGTTCCTCACTGCGGGGCTCTTCGGCGTCAGCGTGCTCGGTGCGCAGGCGCCGCTGTCGACCTTCGCGCGAACGGATCCGGCGGTGTACGGCTACGGCCTCGGCACGACGGGGTTCGCGACCTCGCTGATCATCGGCATCTACCTGATCGCGATGATCACCGGAGCCCTGCTGTTCCCGGTGATCGCGCGGGTGACGACGCCGCGCGTGACCCTGATCGGAGCATCCGTGCTCGTGGGCATCGGGTTCCTGCTGTTCCTGCCGTTCCACGACACCTACCTGCAGGTCGTCACCAACATGGTGCTCGCGGGGCTCGGCTCCGGGGCGCTCGTCGCCGCGCTGCCGGCTGCCGCAGCATCCGCCGCTCCCTCGACGCAGACCGGGGTCGCGACCGGCCTCACCAACTCGGTGAAGACCGTCGGCGGCGCGATCGCCTCGTGCGTGTTCGGCATCGCCCTGCTGGGCGGGGCCGCCGGTGCGGCGGGGGCCGCGGCCGAGGGGACGGCCGGATCGCTCGCCGGCTACATGACGGTCTGGATCGTGTGCGGTGTCACAGCGCTGGCATCCGCCGTGCTGCTCGTGTTCGTGCCGAAGCAGGCCTTCACCGACAACCCGGCTCCGGAGGCGCCGAGCGACCCCCGTCGTCCCCGCCTGACCTGAATCCCGGCATGTCGCCGGGTGCACCGGATGCTGTCGCGTGTACGGCCTATTCACGCGAGCAGGCCGTGCACTCGGCGAGATGCCGTGCTTTTGACGGACGGGGGCGGGATGAGCGCTACTCGCGGTCGAGGCCGAAGGTGCGCTTGACGAGCGCCTGCACGTCGCGGTCGATTCCGTCGATACGCGTGTTGACCGCGTCGAATCTCGTGTTGACAGCGTCGAATCTCGTGTTGACAGCGTCGAATCTCGAGTTCATCTCTGTGCGCAGTCCGCCGATCTCCGCGCGTAGGACTCGTACGAACAGAGTTGAGACGACGGTCAGCATGCCGAACATGAGCGCACAGAAAGCGCCGATCATGGTCCAGATCTGTGCATCGTTCATGAATCCCACGCTTTCATCGTCGCATCGATCCCTCAACGATGCCAGTGGGCTTCGACGCCCAGAACTCACCGCAATGTCAGACCGCGAGAACCGCACCGGCGACCGACTCGACCGCATGGAAGAGCGCCTAACCAAGATCGAACTCAACATGGCCGAGAACGTGCGACCCCGCACGCCGTGGTACGTCTGGGTAGCCGGAATCGGCGCGGTGATCCTGCTAGGCGTGAACGGCTTCGCGTTGCTCGACCTCCTTGGAAGCATTGCCGAGGCGCTGCCGTAAACAGAAGCGAGGTGCCGACCAAACCACAGCCGACACCCCGGTTCTCTCGATGCGCCTACCTCAGGTTGAACGACCGTCCGCAGCGTGAACACGACCGGACCCCGAGCGAAACCCGCGAGAACGGTCCGTACTTCGTGCGGCAGTTCGGACAGGTTACGTAGATCGGGCCGCTGACCCGCCGCGTAGCCATTAGCGCTTCCCGTGCTTCGTCGCATCCACGAGCTTGTAGCTCATGCGCGGCTTCGGCGTCGGCGGAAGCGGCTCACCCCGGGTCACGGTCCGTTCGTCTCCCGTCCGACCTCCGCGGGGTCCGACGATCTCGTACTGTCCGGACTGGCGCGCGATCACCCCCGCGCGCAACTGGTTGTTGCTGTTGGTGCTCATAATCAAAACCCTCCAATGGTTCTTGTAGGACACGCCCAACTGTTTGGTGAAGGCGTACCTCCGCGCGTACCTTGGAGGAAGTTTCCCCATCAAAGGATTCTTCCGCCCCTCAGAACAGTTGGCGCTGACCTGAGGGGCTTTTCCGCGGTATCACCCGGTGGCGATCCAATACTACATATGGGGACGGACATTGGGTGGGGCCACAAGGGATAGTAGTTACATCGGTGTAGTTTCCCGCGGTTCTCCACAGCTACAACACAGCTTCTCCACGGTTCCCTCCACAGGCTAGCGGTGTGCGCTCCCTCGGAAAATCGCGGAAAATCGAACCTCTCTTCGATCCATCCACAGGCCGCGTGCTAAGCCCTGCTACCGACATCCGATTTCCTGTGGAGAACGCCCTACGGCGTGTCGCGGCGTGGCGGATCGAGGTGTAGGGGCGCGTTATTTGCTTGCCGCTTCGCCGCGCTTCCAGTACCCCTTCACGACGGCCTTCGACACATCGACGCCCCAGCGCTCGAGCAGCGCGCGCCCCGGCTTGACGATCGACTGCTCGGCGGCGATGAAGCAGAACGGGTCATCGCCGACGGCATCCGCCGCCTTCAGGTTCTCAAGGAAGGCGATCAGCGCCGACCCGGCCGGCGCGTCGCCGCGGTGCAGCCACTCGACGTCGACGGGTGCGTCGATCTCGACCTCGTCGGATGCTGACACCGCCTCGACCACGATGCGGGCGGGCGTGCCCTCCGGGATCAGCGCGGCGAACCGGCGGATCGCCGGGATCGCAGTCTCGTCACCCACGAGCATCCACGATCCCGGCGTGCCCGTGATCACCGCAGACCCGCGGGGGCCTCCTACACCGACGAACGAGCCGATCGGAGCGGTCGCCGCCCAGGGCGCCGCGATGCCCTCATCGCCGTGGATGGCGAACTCGACGTCGAGCCAGTCGTCGCCCCAGGCCAGCGGCGTGTACTCGCGGCTGGGTGCGGCGCGCAGCTCTTCGACGGATGACGTCGGCCCTGCGGCGAAGAACAGGCGCATGTGATCGTCGGCGCCCGGCGAATCGAACCCGGCGAGGTCTGACCCGGTCAGCCGCACTCGCACGTAGTTCGGCGCGAGCCACTCGCGATTCGCGAGTGTGACGGAGCGGAAGCGCAGGTCGAGTCCCTGCCGTTCGATCGTGTAACCGGATTTCACCTGAGGCATAAAGTAAGGCTAACCTAATTTGCAACGCGTAAGGTTGTCCTAACCGCACCGCCGCAGCGCACTCGCGCACCTTCACCGCAGAACAGGAGACTCTCCATGTCCGTGCCCAGAATCGCAAAGACCGTCGCCCTCGGCGCCGTAGCCCTCCTTGCACTGGCCGGCTGCAGCAGCGCCGACGCCGCCGACAAGGCCGACGAGAAGGCTCCGGCCGCTTCGGAAGCGAACTTCCCGGTCACGGTCACCGACATGGCGGGCAACGAGGTCACCATCGAGAGCGCCGACAGCGTGATCGTCACCGACAACCGCCTGTTCCGCCTCGTCTCCGACTGGGGCATCGAGCTCTCGGCCGCCCCCCGTTCGCTGATGAGCAGCGAGAATCCGCTGGTCGATGACGAGAGCATCCTCGACCTGGGCACGCACGCCGAGCCCGACTTCGAGAAGGTCGTCGAGGCCGACCCCGACCTCATCGTCAACGGCTACCGGTACAGCGGCCACAGCGAGGACATGCAGAAGGCCGCGCCCGACGCCGCGTTCGTCGACATGACCAACGAAGAGCTGTCGGTCGACGAGTACCTCGTCGAGAGCGTCACGCTGCTCGGCGAGGTCTTCGGCAAGCAGGACGAGGCCAAATCCGTGATCGATGACTTCCACGCCGCCGTCGACGCGGCGAAGGAGGCCTACGACCCCGAGGTCAGCGTGATGGGCCTGGTCACCAGCGCCAACGAGATCCGCTACTCGAACCCGGCCGACGGCCGCGGCTCCAGCATCTTCTTCAACCTGGTCGGCCTCACCCCGGCGCTCGAGACCGAGGGCTCGTCGAACGACAAGGGCGACGACATCTCGATCGAGGCGATCGCCGAGTCGAACCCCGACTTCCTGCTCGTGCTCGATCGTGAGGCGGCCTTCGCCGACAGCGACTCCACCCCCGCGCTCGAGCTCATCAACACCTCGACCGCACTGGCACCGGTTCCCGCGGTGAAGAACGAGGCCATCTACGTGATGCCCGCCGACTTCTACCTCACCGAGGACATCGTCACCTACACCACCGTGCTGGACGAGCTCGCGGCGGCCTTCTCGTCTCTGTGAGCATCAGCACCACTCCGCAGCCGGTGGGGCAGCGTGTCACGAACATCGACGCGCTGTCCCGCCGCGCCGCGGCCTCCCCACCGCGGTCGTGGCTGCGACGCAGCCTGCCGCTGATCATCGCCCTCATCCTGACGGCGGGCCTGCTCGTGCTCTCGGTCTTCACCGGCGTCGCCGACATCACCGACACGACCGGCCGCGGGCACGAATTCACCTGGATCACCCGCATCCCCCGCACGATCGCACTCGTACTGGCCGGAGCGAGCATGGCCATGGCCGGGCTGATCATGCAGCTGATGACGCAGAACCGCTTCGTCGAGCCGACCACCGTCGGCACCACCGAATGGGCGGGCCTCGGCATGCTGCTCACCTACGTGCTGATCCCCATGCCGTCGCTGATGCTGCGAATGACGATCGCGATCGTGTTCGCCTTCGTCGGCACCCTGATCTTCTTCCTCTTCCTGCGCAGGGTCACGCTGAAGTCGTCACTGATCGTGCCCATCATCGGCATCATGTTCGGCGCCGTGATCAGCGCCGTCTCCACCTTCATCGCGCTTCAGTACGACCTGCTGCAGACGCTGGGCGCCTGGTTCGCCGGCCGGTTCACCGGCATCGAGGTCGGGCGCTACGAACCACTGTGGATCGTCGCGATCGTGGCCGTGATCGTCGTCATCGTCGCCGACCGGTTCACCGTCGCCGGCCTCGGCAAGGACGTCGCCACCAACGCCGGCCTCAACTACGAGCGCGTCGTGCTGCTCGGCGTCGGACTCGTCGCGATCGTCACGGGCGTGGTCACCGTCGTGATCGGTGCACTGCCGTTCCTGGGACTCATCGTGCCGAACGTCGTCTCGATGATCCGCGGTGACAACCTGCGCACCAACATCCCCTGGGTGTTCCTCACCGGCATCTGGATCGTCACCGTGTGCGACATCATCGGCCGCGTGATCATCATGCCCTTCGAAGTGCCGGTCTCACTGGTGCTCGGGGCCGTCGGTGCCGTGGTCTTCGTCTTCCTGCTGCTGCGCACGAGGAGGAACCTTGTCCGCTGACACCGCGACCACCGGCAGCGCTCAGCCGACGGCATCCGCCCTCACCGCGCCCGGCGGCCCCGACCGCCGCGTCGGCGCGTACACCAGTCGAGGCCACCGCCGACGCTATCTGCTGATCCTCGGCGGGCTCATCGTGCTCGCCGCGGCGATCGCCATCCTCATGCTGACGTGGGACAACCAGCATCCGATCTTCAGCGAGAAGTGGTGGCGCATCTCGCGGATGCGCTCCGAATCGCTCATCGTCATCGCGCTCGTGACCCTGTGTCACTCGTTCGCCACCGTCGCCTTCCAGACGGCGACGAACAACCGGCTGATCACCCCGTCGATCATGGGGTTCGAGTCGCTGTACATCCTCATCCAGACCGCCGCGGTGTTCTTCTTCGGCATGAGCGGCCTCGATCAGATCGACGGCTTCGGGCAGTTCCTGCTGCAGAGCGCCATGATGGTGCTGTTCGCAGTGCTGCTGTACTCCTGGCTGTTCTCGGGCCGCCTCGGCAATCTGCACGTGATGCTGCTGGTCGGCATCATCATCGGCACCGGCCTCGGCACACTCTCCACCTTCCTGCAGCGGATGCTCGACCCGAACGAGTTCGACGTGCTGCGCGCCCGCATGTTCGGCAACGTCGGCAACGCGAACACCGACTACCTCTGGTTCGTCATCCCGGTCTGCATCGTCACCGCCGGGTCGATCTGGCTGCTCGCCCGTCGGTTGAACGTCGTCGCGCTGGGCAGCGAGATCAGCACCAATCTCGGCATGAATCACCGGCGCCAGGTCATGCTGGTCCTCACGCTGGTGACCGTGCTGATGGCGATGAGCACCGCGCTGGTCGGGCCCATGACGTTCCTCGGATTCCTCGTCGCGACGCTCGCCTACTCGCTCACCGACACCCACGACCACCGGCGCATCCTTCCGGTGGCCTGGCTGCTCGGATTCGTCGTGCTCGGCGGGGCGTACTTCCTGCTGCGGCACGTGCTGCCCATGGTCGACACCGTCACGATCATCGTCGAGCTCATCGGTGGCATCACCTTCCTCATCGTCGTTCTCAGAAGGGGGCGCCTGTGATCCGCCTGTCCCACGTCGTCAAGCGCTACAGCGCCGATGTCCAGATCGGCCCGGTCTCGATCGACCTGCCCGCCGGCGGCATCATCGCCCTGGTCGGACCCAACGGCGCCGGCAAGTCGACGGTGCTCACCATGATGGGCCGGCTGCTCGCGCCCGATGAGGGCCGCATCGAGATCGACGGACTCGACGTGCACCGCACTCCGTCGAAGAAGGTCGCCAAGACAGTGTCGATCCTGCGCCAGGAGAACCACTTCGTCACCCGGCTCACCGTGCGTCAGCTGGTCGGCTTCGGCCGCTATCCGTACAGCGGCGGGCGCCTGACCCAGCACGACGAGGACAAGATCTCCGAGGCGATCGACTTCCTCAACCTCACCGACCTCGAGCAGCGCTTCCTCGACCAGCTCTCCGGCGGTCAGCGTCAGCGCGCCTATGTGGCGATGGTGCTGGCGCAGGACACCGACTACCTGCTGCTGGACGAGCCGCTGAACAACCTCGACGCGCAGCACTCGGTGCAGATGATGCAGCAGCTGCGCAAGGCCGCCGACGAGCTCGGGCGCACGATCGTCATCGTGCTGCACGACATCAACTTCGCCGCGGCCTACAGTGACTACATCGTCGCCATGGACCAGGGGAACATCGCCATGCACGGCACCCCCGACGAGATCATCCGCGACGACGTGCTCAGCGCGGTGTTCCGCACCCCGGTCACCGTGATCGACGGACCGAACGGACGCTTCGCCGCGTACCACCGCTGAACGCGGTCAGCGGCGGCGCGACTCAGCGACGGCGGTGATCCTCCGGGGCCAGGCGCGCGCCGCGGCGCGGCTCTCGGATGCCCGCGGTGAAGATCAGTCGGATGATGCGCTGCCGGTGCCCGGCGAAGGGCGCCAGCAGCTCCAGCATCCCCTCGTCGTCGGTGCGTGAGCCGGTGAGCGCGAAGCCGACCTCGTGCGGCAGGTGGTAGTCGCCGACGGCGACGGCGTCCGGGTCGCCGAGCGCGCGCAGACGCGTCTCGGCCGAGGTCCACAGGCCGACGCCGCGCAGGGAGGTGAGGGCGCGGTCGCGCTCGGCGCCGTCGGATGCCCGATGCAAGGCGCGCCGGATACTCGACGCGCGGCCGGCGGCGGCGACGATCGTGCGCGACTGCGGGGGCTCCACGCCGGCACGGTGCCACTCCCACGAGGGGATGCGCTGCCAAGTCTCCGGCGGCGGAGCGGCGGACATCGGTCGGGGAGTGGGGCCCGGTGAGCGCTCGCCGAAGCGGCTCACCAGGTACCGCCAGGCGCCGAACGCCTGCAGTCCGGTGACCTTCTGCTCGAGGATCGCGCACGCGAGTGCGTCGAAGACGCGGTCGGTGCGGGGGAGTCGGATGCCAGGGTGCCGCCTCGCGAGCTCGGCGAGCTTCCCGTGCGACGAGACGTCGAAGCCGGTGAGGTCGTCGTCCGCTCCGCACAGGCGGGGCACCTGGGCGAGGGCGTCGTCGGCTCCGGGGCCCCATGCCGCCGCGTGGACGCCGTCGGACGTCTGGCGCAGGCAGAGCGTCGCCACGCCGGTCTCTGTGCGGAAGGCCATCCAGATGCGCGACCCGTCGATGACCATCGTCGGGTCCTTCGGGCCGCGGCACAGCATCCCGACCGTCTGCATCAGGTCGAGCGGATGCCCGGGCCGGTAGACGGTCTGCTGGGCGGGCGCGTGCTGCGCAGCATCCGTCGTCAGGGTCATGGCGCAACCCTACGCGCCGCACCTGACACCGCGTCGGATGCCCGCTCGCGCACGCTCTGCCGCCCACGCTTGCGCAACCGCGCCATCCTCCTGCATGTGCGCCATCGATCGATGGCGCACATGCAGGAAAATGTGGCGGATGCCGGTGAGACGCCGCCGGACGACTCAGAACCGGTCGGGCGAGGGGGTTCCGTGGCCGTAGCGGATGACGACGTCGGCGTGCCGGTCGAAGCGATAGCCGACGCCGCGCACGGTGCGCACGATGTCTTCGTGGCGGCCGAGCTTGGCGCGCAGGCGACGCACGTGCACGTCGATGGTGCGCTCGCCCGGTGCCTCTTCATCGGACGACGCCTGCCACAGCGCCGAGACCAGCTCGCTGCGCTCGATCGTGCGACCCTCGCGCAGCACCAGGTACTGCAGCAGCTCGAACTCCTTGTAGGTGAAGGCCGCGGATTCGCCGTCGAGCAGCACGCGCTTGCGTGAGATGTCGACGACGACGCCGGCATCCTCGTCCTTCTCCTCCTCGACGGCGGCCTTGGCGCGGGCGATCGCGCCGGGCTCGTGCAGGGCGAGGCGGACGACGTCGAGGTCGCGGCCGCCCGCCGACTGCGGGGCGAGGGCGACGGTGGCGTGGGTCTCGGCTCCGGGGGCCAGTTCGGCGAGCGTGCGGCGCAGCGCGTCGACCAGCACCGGCAGGCTCACACCGGCGGATGCTGCCTTGATCTCGTCGATGCCGACGTAGAGGGCGAAGCCCCGTGGCGATCGCACAGCGGGAAGGTCGGCGGCGGCATCGGCGGGCGTGATGACGCGGACGGGAGCGGTGACGGGACGGTCGAGGAGTGCAGTTGTCGACATGATGATGGATCCTTCACGGATGCGAGAGCAGAGGGCTCTGAAGTGTGTGTTGCACGAATGACCGGGCGGAGCCGGCGGGGAATGAGCGCGGGGGTGGGCGCTCCGAGACTCGTCCCTCAGATGGAGGGATCAACAGCGAGTCGGGCTGGGTGGTTGCGCCTTAGCAACACATTCGGCAACACATGCCAACGCAGCCGGGCATCATCATCCCGGCAGTCCCGTTCGCCTCCTGGGCGGACAAGGGGCGTGCGTTGGTGGTCATGGGGGCGATTATGACTGATCATGACGCGGCATGTCAAAACGTGACGATCCGGCCCGCGAAACACGACGTAACGTGGAGGGGTGACATCTCCTGCATCCGCCGCTGAATTCGTGGTACGCGACCAGAAGGACGCGTCCCGCTTCACCCTCACCCGCGACGGCGAGCTGGTGAGCGTGCTCGACTACCGCGACGACGGCGAAACGGTCGCGCTGACCCGGGCGTACACGATCCCCACCCACCGCGGGCACGGCTACGCAGCGCAGGTGGTCGCGGGCGCCGTCGCCGACCTCGAGGGACGCGGCGACCGACGCATCGTGCCGGTCTGCTGGTACGTCGCCGAGTGGTTCGAGGACCACCCCGAGAAGGCGCACCTGCTGCGGAGGAGCTGAGACGCTCAGCCGGGGCCTGCCACGGCACGCCTCGGCGGGAATGTCGGTGGCCGTCCGTACCGTGAGGGTATGCGCATCCTGCACACCTCCGATTGGCACATCGGCCGCACCTTCCATGGGCACTCGACCATGGATGCCCTGGCCGAGGTGCTCGGTGCGCTCGTCGACCAGGTGCGTGAGAACGCCGTCGACGTGGTGATCGTCGCCGGCGACGTGTTCGACTCGGCGACGCCGGCCGGGCCCGCGTACACGCTGCTGGGCGACACCCTCGCCGACCTGCATGCCACGGGGGCGAAGGTCATCGTCACGAGCGGCAACCACGACTCGGCCGCACGGCTCGGCTTCCAGGCGAGGATGCTGCGCGACGGCATCCACGTGATCACCGATCCGCTGTCGATCGGTGCGCCCGTCACGATCGACGACGCCGACGGGCCGGTGCACTTCTACGGCATCCCGTATCTCGAGCCGGCGATCGTGCGTCGGCACTGGGGTGACGTCGTGCTGCGCACGCAGGCGCAGACCATGGCGCACGTGATGGACCTCGTCCGCGACGGCATGGCCACGCATCCCGGCCGGTCGGTCACGATCGCGCACTGCTTCGCGGCCGGGGTCGTCGCCACCACGGGCCTCGAGCGCGAGGTGCGCCAGGGCGGGCTCGACGTGGTGCCGCTCGAGGTCTTCGACGGCCCCGACTACATCGCGCTCGGGCACATCCACGGTCGCCAGCAGCTCAGCGAGCGTGTGCGCTACTCGGGCGCGCCGCTGCACTACAGCTTCGGCGAACAGCACAAGGAGCGCGGCTCGTGGCTCGTCGACCTCGACGCCTCGGGCCTGGTCGACGTCGCATGGCTGGCCCTGCCCGTGCCGCGCCGCCTGATCACCCTCACCGGCACGCTCGACGAGATCCTGTCCGCGGCGAACGTCACCGCCCACGCCGACGACTGGGTGTGCGCGGTGTACACCGATGCCGTGCCGCAGCACGAGCCGATGCGTCGGCTGCGTGAGCGCTTCCCGTTCTGCGCGCTGGTGCAGCATCAGCCGGACACGGCGGATGCCGGTGACGAGACGTCCTACGCGCAGCGGCTGCGCTCGGCCGTCACCGACGTCGAGCGCATCGAGGCCTTCCTCGTGCACGTGCGGGCCGGTCACGGTGCGACCGAGCGCGAGAGCGAGCTGATCCGCGAGGTGCTCGACGACCGCGTGCGCGCCGAGGCGCTCGTCTGATGCGGCTGCACCGCCTCGAGGTCGAGGGATTCGGGCCGTTTCGCGCGCGCCAGGTCGTCGACTTCGATGCATATGCCGACGACGGCATCTTCCTGATCGCCGGCCGCACCGGGGCGGGAAAGTCGAGCGTCCTCGATGCGGTCGCCTTCGGGCTGTACGGGGGAGTTCCGCGCTACGACAGCGGGGAGAAGCGCCTGCGCAGCGATCACTGCGACCCCGATGACCTCACCGAGGTGACGGTCGAGTTCAGCACGGTCGCGGGGCGCTTCCGGGTGACCCGCTCGCCCGCCTATGAGCGGCCCGCGAAGCGCGGTGGCGGCATGACGACGCAGCAGCCGTCCGCGCTGCTCGAGCAGTTCCTCGACGACGCCTGGGTCGGCAGAGCGGCCCGTGTGGTCGACGTCGCCCGCGAGCTCGATGAGATCCTGCAGCTGAGCCAGGAGCAGTTCCTGCAGGTGATCCTGCTCGCCCAGAACCGGTTCGCCGACTTCCTTCTCGCCGACAGCAAAGAGCGGCAGGCGCTGCTGCGGCGGCTGTTCGGCACCGAGCGGTTCTCCGACTACCAGGCGCGGTTCGACGAGCGGCGTCGCGCCGTCGAGCAGAAGCTCAGTGGGCGTCGCGCGAAGGTCGATGCGCGTCTCGACGAAGCCGAGCGGGTGGTCGACGATGCCGGGCTGTGGGGCGACGACGCCGATAATGCGCCGGACACGACGGATGCCAGGATCGATCGGCTGAGACGGGCCATCACCAGGGCCGATTACCAGGTGGAGCGCTTCACCTCCGAGCGCAGCGAGACCGAGAAGGCCCTGGCGGCAGCCGATACCGCGCTGGCGCAGCTGAAGGAACAGCGGCAGGCGCAGGGCGATCGCGACCGCGCTCGATCGGCGCTGGCTGCGCTCGACGCCGAGACGGCGCAGATCGCCGACGCCGCGACGCGCCGCGACAGGGCACGCGCGGCCGAGTCGCTGCGTGGAGTGATCATCGCAGCGACCCGGGCGACGGCCTCGCTCGCCGACGCCGCGCAGACCGAATCGGATGCTGTCGACGCCGCACTCGCCGCAGACGTCCCGGCCGCAAGCGTTCCGGCCGCAGACGTCCCGGCGGCAGAGTCCGGCCCCGTCGCGGGCCACTTCCGTGACTGGGCCGCTGCCCGCACCCGCGAGAGCGGCGCCTGGCAGCGCGCGGCCGAGCTGGAATCCGAGACCGATCGCCGTGCAGCCGACCTGTCCGCCGCGCACGCCGCCGTGACGACGGCATCCGACGCGCTCGTCGCGCTCGACCTCGAACGAGACGCCCTGCCCGCCAGGCGTGCGGAGCTGACCGCCGCTCGTGACGCCGCGCGACGGGAGGGCGACAGCAGCGCGAATGCCGCGCAGGCCGTGACCGTCGCCGAGCAGCGTCACTCCGGGGCGCTCGAGGCGGAACGGCTGGCCGCGGTCATCGCACAGCTGACGCGCCGCGAAGCGGAGGCCACCGAGGCGCACACCACGGCCCAGGCGGAGCTCGCCCGGCTGCGCCGACGCCGGCTCGACGGGTACGCCGGAGAACTGGCATCCGTCCTCGAGCCGGGCATGCCCTGCGCCGTGTGCGGATCGACCGAGCATCCCGCACCCGCCGAGCACTCCGATCCGGTGTCGGCCGACGACATCGCCGCGGCGGAAGCCGTGCGCGACGTGGCGGCCGAGGCCGAGCGCACCGCCTCGCGCGACCTCGCCGAGCAGCGGGCCGCATACGCCGCGGCCGTCGAGCGCTCCTCCGGACTCGATGTCACGCAGGCCGCCGACGCGCTGACGGCCGCGCGCACCGCCCACGACGACGCCGTCACCGCGGCCGAACGCGCCGCGGTGCTGACCACAGAGCTGGAGGCCTTCGAGCAGAGCGCCTCCGCTCTCGACGGGCGTCGTGCGACGGCATCCGAGGCGCTGGCGACCGCGCGCACCGAGCTGTCGCTGATCGAGCAGCGCATCGCCGACGCCGACCGCACGATCGCCGCGGCCAGGGGCGCGCATGCGACCGTCGCCGAGCGGCTCACCGAGGCCCAACGGCAGATCGCGGCCGCGACCACGGCCGCCGATGCGATCGATGCGCACCGCGAGCTCGCGCGCCGTGCGCAGGTCGCGCATGACGAGCAGGATGAGGCGATCGCGGCATCGACGTTCGCGTCGGCTCCCGACGCCGAGCAGGCGCTGCTCGATGCCGACGAGATCGCCGGCCTCGACGAGCGCGTCACCGCCCACCGCGTCGCACGCGAGAAGGAGCGGGCCCTGCTGCTCGATCTCGAGCTGCGCACCCTGCCCGAGGAGCCGATCGACCTGACGCCCGCCGAGCAGACGTCGGCGACGGCGCGCGAGGCCTGGCAGCGGGCCGTCGATGACGACAGTCGTGCCCGAGGCGTGCAGCGCAGTCTCACCGCGACCGTCGATTCGGCAGCATCCGAGCACGCCGCCACGGCCGGAGACGTGGCGGAGTTCGAGGTGCTGCGCGGACTCGCCGATGCGGTCGCCGGGCGTTCGGGCAACACCCGCAAGATGAACCTCGAGACCTTCGTGCTCGCCGCCGAGCTCGAAGAGATCGTCGCAGCTGCCAACCTGAGGCTGCACGACATGTCAGACGGCCGCTACCAGCTGCGGCACTCGGACGCGCTGGCCGCCCGCGGTGCGGCATCGGGGCTCGGCATCGTCGTGTTCGACGCGTTCACCGGTCATGTCCGCCCGGCGAAGTCGCTCTCCGGAGGTGAGACGTTCCTGTCTTCGCTGGCGCTCGCGCTGGGACTCGCCGAGGTCGTCACCTCGCGGGCCGGGGGCATCCGCCTCGACACGCTGTTCATCGACGAGGGGTTCGGATCCCTCGACGCCGACACCCTCGACACGGCCATGCGCACCCTCGACGAACTGCGGCAGGGCGGTCGCACCGTCGGCGTGATCAGTCACGTCGAAGCGATGCAGGAGCAGATCCCCGCTCAGCTGACCGTTCGCGCGCTGCCCGACGGCCCCAGCGTGATCGACCAGTAGCGACCAGGTCAGAGCGCGTACTCGCGCTGCATGAACTCCCACAGCTGCGCGCTGCACGCCGCGACCACGTCATCCCACACCTGGGTCGCGCCGTCCTGGGCGCGGTCCGAGACGACGCGCACCACCCGGATCGGCACGCCGAACCGGTGCGCTACCCACACGAACGCGTAGGTCTCCATGTCGACGAGCACCCCGCCCAGCGCACTGATCCGCGCCACCGCGTCGGCATCGTCGACGAAGATGTCGCCCGTCGCGATGGTCAGACCGGCGCGACCGGTCTCGACCCGCGCGGGCAGCGAGACGTGCTGACCGATCACGCCCTCGAGATCTTGCACGTCGTGCTGGATCGCGGCGCTGACATCGTGGATGCCCGAGGCGACAGCATCCGATACCGCCCCCGCGGTGCCGACGACGACGATCTCGTCGTACGGCGCCGCATCGAGCGCGCGAGTGAGTCCGTACGTGGCCATCATCTTTCCGGGGCCGGTGACGAGGCGGTCGAAGCCGGGGAGTTCGGCGGGGAAGGCCTGCAGTTCAGAGGCGAGAGCGGCGACGAGGAGTTTCACGCTTCCATCCTGGCATCCGACGTGGCCGGGCGTGGTGAGAGGATGGGGGCGTGAGCATGCAGCAGCAGATCGCCGCAGACCTCGGCGTGCGGCCCGAGATCGTCCCCAGCGAAGAAGCGGATGCCCGGATCGGCTTCCTCGTCGACTACCTGCGCTCCACCGGCGCGAAGGGCTTCGTGCTCGGCATCTCCGGTGGACAGGACTCCACACTGGCGGGTCGTCTGGCCCAGCTCGCCGTCGAGCGCGTGCGCGCCGAGGGCGGTGAGGCGTCGTTCCTCGCGGTGCGCCTGCCGTACAAGGTGCAGCACGACGCCGCCGATGCCACCGCCGCGCTGGAGTTCATCGCCGCAGACCGGTCGGTCGAGGTCAACATCCAGCACGGCGTCGACGGTGTCGAGACCGACATCGAGAGCGCCGTCGACGAGGACATCGCCGACTTCAACCGCGGCAACATCAAGGCCCGCATCCGCATGGTCACGCAGTACGCCCTCGCCGGGCACGACGGGATGCTGGTGATCGGAACCGACCACGCCGCCGAAGCGGTCACCGGCTTCTACACGAAGTTCGGCGACGGGGCGGCCGACGTGCTGCCCCTCGCCGGGCTCACCAAGCGGCAGGGACGCGCGGTGCTGCGCGAGCTGGGTGCCCCGGAGCGGCTGTATCTGAAGGTGCCGACGGCCGACCTGCTCGACGGCCTGCCGGGTCGGCCCGACGAGGACGAACTCGGTCTCGCCTACGAGCAGATCGACACCTACCTCGAGGGTGGCGAGGTCGCTGCGGACGTCGCCGCGCGCATCGAGAAGAAGTACGTCGCCACGATGCACAAGCGGCAGCTTCCGGTGACGCCGCACGACACCTGGTGGCGCTGAGCGGGCGCCGGTAGCTGCCTTCGCCGAGGCCCCCAGCTGCCCTCGACACCCCCGGCTGCGGGCGCCGGTAGCTGGGGGCGTCGGCGAGAGATGGGGGTCTCGGCGCACCGGGACGGAGTGTCCGACCCCGGCGATAGTGTCGTGGCAGGCAAGGGAGAGGTGGCGCAGTGCGGGTCATTGCAGCGGACAATCGCGTGGTGTGGAGCGCCAGCGACCTGAAGCTCGCGGCGGAGTGCGAATTCGGGTGGATGCGGGCGCTCGACGCCAAGCTGGGCCGCGTGCCCGCTGTCGAAGAGCCTGAGGATGCCACGCTCGCGCGTGCCGCCGAACTCGGCGACGTGCACGAGCAGGCGGTGCTCGACGCGTACCTTGCCGAGTACGGCGAGTCGACAGACGGAGGGGCGGGCGTCGTCCGCCTGCCGAAGGTGAACTCTACCGATGCTGAGGCGCTGGCATGCGTCGTCGCCGAGACCGAGCGTGCGCTGCGGTCGGATGCCACGGTGGTGTTCCAGGCGGCGTTCTCGACACCCGAGTTCGTCGGCTTCGCGGACTTCCTGCTGCGCGACGCGGACGGCCGCTGGCGCGTGCAGGACTCCAAGCTCGCGCGCACGGCCCGCGCCACCGCGCTCATGCAGCTCGGGGCATATGTCGATCAGCTCGACCGTCTGGGCATCCCGCGCAGCGACGAGGTCGATCTCATCCTCGGCGACGGCAGCATCAGCACGCACCGGGTCGACGACCTGCTGCCGCTGTTCCACGTGCGCCGGCGCCGGCTGCGCGCCCTGATCGCCGATCGCGACGTCGACGCGGGAGCGACGGGCGAACCGCTGGCCTGGGGCGACGACCGCGGTGACCTGCAGGTGATCGCCTGCGGGCGGTGCGCGACGTGTGAGGAGCAGGTGATCGGGCGCCGTGACCTGCTCATGGTGGCGCGCATGCGCCCGGTGCAGCGGCAGCGCCTGCGGGCGGACGGCATCACCACGATCGACGACCTGGCGATGGCATCCGACGCCCCGCAGGGCATGAACCCCGACACGTTCGCCGCGCTGCGGGCGCAGGCCCGGCTGCAGGTCGGCGCCCCGCTCGAACCGGGGGAGATCCCGCCGTTCGAGCTGGTCTCGCCGAACGCGATCGGACTGATGCCCCGTCCGAGTCACGGCGACATCTTCTTCGACTTCGAGGGCGATCCGCTCTACACCGAGCCGGTCGCCGGAGCCGAGAGCGCGCAGTGGGGCATCGACTACCTGTTCGGCTGGGTGGACAACGCCGAGCAGTACTCGGCGCTGTGGGCGCACACCTTCGCCGACGAGAAGCAGGCGCTGCTCGACTTCCTCGAGTTCGTGAAGCTGCGTCGGCAGACCCACCCCGACATGCACATCTACCACTACGCGCCGTATGAGACCTCGCACCTCGCAGCGATGGCCGCGCGGCACGGCGTGGGCGAGGCCGACGTCGACCGGCTGCTGCGCGAGGGCGTGTTCGTCGACCTGTACCCCATCGTGCTGCGCTCGGTGCGGGTGGGGTCGCGCTCGTACTCGATCAAGAAGCTCGAGCCGCTGTACATGGGCGCCGAGGTGCGCACCAGCGACGTGCAGAAGGGCGACGACTCGATCGTGCAGTACGTGCAGGCGCGCGGACTGATCGACGCCGGGCGACAGGCCGAGGGGCGCGCGATCCTCGACGACCTCGCCGACTACAACGAGTACGACTGCGTCTCGACCCGGCGCCTGCGCGACTGGCTGATCGGCCTGGCGAAGCAGGAGGGGGTGCGCCCCGCTCCGCCGGACGACCCCGAGACCGCCGCATACGAGCCCTCGCCGCTGTCGCTCGCACTGCAGGCCGAGGCGCTCCGCGCCGAGCACGAGGGCCGCAGCGGAGCCGAGTTCCGGGTCGCGGCCGCCGCCATCGACTACTACCCGCGCGAGGCGAAGAGCTTCTGGCAGGGGCACTTCCAGCGGCTGCGGGAGCCCTTGTCGATCTGGGAGTCCACCCGCGACGTGCTGCGCGTCGATGCGATGGCGAGCTCGGTCGATGACGACTGGGCCGTGGGGGAGCGGCAGCGCGCGCAGACCCGCGTGCTGCGCCTGCGCGGCGAGGTCGCCCCGGGCAGCACCCTGCGCGAGGGCAGCACGCCGTTCGCGCTGTACACCGTGCCGACGCCGTTCACGGCGGATGCCCCTTCGCGGGTGATCCACGTGCCGCACGCGGTTGACGTGATCGAGGTGCTCGACGACGGCTACCTCGTGCGCGAGCGCGCCATCGACGGCCAGGTCTGGGATGAGCTGCCCATCGCGCTCGCCCCCGCCGCACCGCCGCGCGTCGCCTCGCAGCAGGACGCGATCGAGCAGTGGGCGTCGTCCGTGCACCAGGCCGCGCCCGGTTCTCCGCACGACGCCGCGACCGACATCCTGCGCCGCATCGCCCCGCGCACGCTGTCCGGTGATGGGCTGCCGGATGCCGGTGATGACACGATCGACGCGATCGTGCGCGCGGTGCTCGACCTCGACGACAGTTACCTGGCGGTGCAGGGCCCACCCGGCACCGGCAAGACCTACACTGGCTCGCAGGTGATCGCGCGACTCGTGCGCGAGCACGGGTTCCGCATCGGGGTCGTCGCGCAGTCGCACGCGATCGTCGAGAATCTGCTCGACCGCGTGGTCGCCGACGGCGTGCCCGCCGCGCAGGTCGCGAAGGCGCCGAAGGACCCGGATGCCGCGGCCCCCGCCTACACCGTCATCCGCAAGGACGGCATGGCCGGCTTCCTCGCCGAGCATGCGCACGACGGCGCCGTGGTCGGCGGCACCGCGTGGGACTTCAGCAACACCCGACGCGTCGACCGCAACGGGCTCGATCTGCTGGTGATCGACGAGGCGGGGCAGTTCTCGCTGGCATCCACCATCGCCGTCGCGGCCGGAGCGAAGCGGCTGCTGCTGCTCGGCGACCCGCAGCAGCTGCCGCAGGTGAGTCAGGGCACGCACCCCGAGCCGGTCGACACCTCGGCACTGGGATGGGTCATGGACGGCAACTCGGTCATCGACCCCGCCTACGGCTATTTCCTCGCCGAGTCGTGGCGCATGCATCCCGACGTCGCCGCGCCCGTCTCACGCCTCGCTTACGCGGGCCGGCTCGCCTCGGCATCCGGTACTGAGAACCGTGTCGTCGACGGCGTCGAGCCGGGTCTGCACGTGGTGCCGGTGCGGCACCGGGGCAACGCGACGCAGTCGCCCGAGGAGGCGGCCGAGGTCGTGCGCATCGTGCGAGAGCTGATCGGTCGCGAGTACGTCGATGGCATGTCGGATGCTGCCGCGCGTCCGCTCGGTGAGGACGACATCATCGTGGTCGCGCCCTACAACGCGCAGAAGCAGCTCATCCACGATGAGCTGACCGCAGCCGGATTCGGTCGCATCGCGGTCGGGACCGTCGACAACTTCCAGGGCAAGGAGGCGGTCGTCTCGATCACCTCGCTGGCCGCGTCCAGCGGGCGGGATGCCCCGCGCGGGCCGGAGTTCCTGCTGCTGCAGAACCGCTTGAACGTGGCGATCTCACGCGCCAAGAGCGTCGCGTACCTGGTGCACTCGCCGGCGCTTCTTGACGATCTGCCGTGGACCTCCGAGGGCGTCGCCCGGCTCAGCGCATTCGCGCACCTCGTCGGAGCAGACCGCGAGTAGAGCGATGGCGCGCTGTCACCGCGAATCAGCGATCGCTGATGCTCGAGCTGGTGGTGCGTGCTAGATTGCTAGCATGCACAGTCGAGACGATATCCTGCGGGCATCCGCCGCCTGGGTGTGGTTCCCGCGCGGGAGCGAGCAGCACAAGAGCGAACTTCAGCTCGTGCGTCATCCCGCACGGTTCGGCGGTGGTGTGAAGGCCTCTCAGGTCGACTCGCCGCACGACGCGTCCGCCGTGCTCGACGAGGCGATCGAGCGCACACGCGCATGGGGCGAGACGGAGCTGACCTTCTGGACCAACGCGTCCGATCGCCCCGATCTCGAGGACGAGCTGCGACGTCGTGGGGCGAAGCACTTCGACACCGTCGCCGTGCTGGCGCGACCCACCGCGGGCATCCCGGTGGAGGTGCCCTCGGGCGTCACCGCTGAGATCGTCCGCACGATCGACCAGTTCCGCGAGGTCGACGCGATCAACGTCGCGGTATGGGAACACCAGAGCCCGCTCGACGAGGCCGAGCTGGCCGAAGAGGTCGCCGAGAACGCCGCCGCGCTGGCATCCGACGAGGGCGGCCGCGCGCTCGCGAGGATCGACGGCGCCGCCGTCAGCACCGGGGGCTGCACCGTCGCCGACGGATTCGTGCGATTCTGGGGCGCAGCCACGCTTCCGGAGGCCCGCGGTCGGGGCGCCTACCGAGCGGTGCTTGCCGAGCGGCTGCGTCTCGGGGCGTCCATGGGCGCGCAGACGGCTCTGGTGAAGGGGCGCCGTGCGACTTCGGCGCCGATCCTGGCTCGCGCCGGCTTCACCCACTACGGCGACGAGCGCGGCTACACGCTGCGCGTCTGATCGTGTGGCGTGTATCCGCGCCATCTTCCTGCATCTGCTGCGTCGTACGATGGCGCGGATGCAGGAAAGTGCAGCAGATCGGATGCACGCCCGGCGCGACGGCTCCGGTCACGCGCGGCGCGAGTGCGTGTCAGACCGTGCCGTACAGCCGGTCTCCGGCGTCGCCGAGCCCGGGCACGATGTAGCCCTTCTCGTTCAGGCGCTCATCGAGGGCGCCCAGCACGAGGGTGACGTCCTGGTCGCCGACCAGTTCGCGGATGGCCTCGACGCCCTCGGGGGTGCCGAGCAGGCAGATCGCGGTGACGTCCTTCGCGCCGCGGTCGAACAGGAACTGGATCGCCGCGCCCAGCGAGCCGCCGGTGGCGAGCATCGGGTCGATGGCGAAGCACTGCCGGTCGCTGAGGTCATCGGGCAGACGCTCGGCGTAGGTGGTCGGCTCGAAGGTCTCGTCGTCGCGCACCATGCCCAGGAATCCCACCTCGGCGGTCGGCAGCAGCTTGACCAATCCCTCGAGCATGCCGAGACCCGCGCGCAGGATCGGCACGACGATGGGGCGCGGCTCAGCGATCTTCACGCCCATCGTGGTCGTCACGGGGGTCGTCACCTCGACCGGGGTGACCTTGACCGAGCGAGTGGCCTCGTAGGCCAGCAGGGTGACGAGCTCTTCGGTCAATTGGCGGAAGACCGGCGAAGGGGTGCTCTCATCTCGCAGCACGGTGAGCTTGTGAGTGATGAGCGGGTGATCTGCCACATGTACGCGCATGAATACAGGCTACTTGGCTGAGGCCCTCGCGTGCGCACGCGCTTCGCGGGCCCGCATTAGGCTCAGACCCATGACCGCCGCGTACGACGCCCCGATGCAGCGCGCGCTCGCCCTGGCATCCGAGGCCGGCGTGGCCGGCGACGTGCCGGTCGGTGCGGTCGTGCTCGACGCGGCCGGCCGGATCGTCGGCGAGGGACGCAACCTGCGCGAGCAGACGCACGATCCCACCGCGCACGCCGAGGTGGTCGCGCTGCGCGCCGCCGCGGATGCCGCCGGCTCGTGGAACCTCGAGGAGCACACGCTCATCGTGACACTCGAACCCTGCGTGATGTGCGCGGGGGCGATCCTGCAGGCGCGGGTCGGCCGTGTGGTGTTCGGCGCGTGGGATGAGAAGGCCGGCGCGGCCGGCTCGGCGTACGATCTGCTGCGCGATCGCCGGCTTCCCTACCGCGCCGAGGTGATCGGCGGGGTGCAGTCGGATGCTGCCATCGCCCTGCTGCAGGAGTTCTTCGACGCTCGGCGCTGAAGGCCGACCGATCCACCGCACGGAATGCAGGAGATCATCCGAAACGGAGGGGACTTCTGGCTGATTGCTCCCTGCAGATCGTGCGTTCTCCTGCGTTTCGGACGCTCAGCGCCCGCCGGTCGCCGCGTCGGCCAGTCGGGCGATCATCGTGAGATACCCCTGCGCACGCTCGTCGTAGTAGCCGATGTGGCGCACACCGTGCTCGTCGACGATGCTCTGCGAGGAATGCCCCTCGACGGCGACGCCCACGACCGCGCTGCCGTCGATGCCCGGCGCTTCGCCGCCGTCGCAGTCGTAGCCGATCACGCCGGGGATGTCGCGCGGGTCGAGCGGATGCTGTCCGAGTCGTCCCAGCGGGGCGATGCTGTCGCCGGCGCCTTCGGTGGCGTAGACGATCACGTCGCCGCGAGTGATGGCCTCGCCGAGGGCGACCCCCGCGGCGTGGGTGACCCCCGCGGAGGCGATCGAGAAGGCGGTGCGCACGGCACCGGCGATGTTCATCGCGAACAGTTCGCCGAGCAGGGTCGAGGAGTACGAGTAGGAGAGCACGGCGACGTGGACGTCGGGATTGCGCGCCACGAGGCGGTCGATGTCGACGGCGAGCTGGGCAGCGCCGATCGTGGCGTGCCGGGTGGCGAGCGCCGACACGTGCGTCCCGGAATCCCAGCCGAACCAGGCCACGGTGGCGATCTCACGCGGCTCACCGCGCATGACACAGGAGCGGATCACATCCATGCAGACGCGCTGTGCGGCATCCGCCCACGAGGCGAACGCGCCGAGGTCGGTGTCGATGCCGTGCATCAGATACGCGACCAGGTCGGCGCGGTCGAGGTCGCCGAAGGCGACGACGGCGCGAGGCTCGCCACCGACCATGGTGAACGACTCCAGTCGTGCCTGCGGGTCGCCGTCGAGCACCGCCTGCACCTGCTCGAGCTTGTGCCGGGTCGGCGCCGGCAGGTCGATGCTCGCCAGAGCGTCGCGGAACTCGTCGATCACGGGCCGTCAGTCGGACGACTTCAGTACGAACGCGTCTGTCGGTGGTTCGGGGTCGAGCGAGGGGCGGTACACGTCGGGCTCGAGATAGATCACGCGCGCGGCGGGCACCGCGTCGCGGATGCGGCGCTCGATCTCGTCGATGTCGCCAGCCGCCTCGCGCACGGACTTGTCGGAGGTCAGCGCGATCTTCGCCGCCACCATCAGCTCGTCGGGTCCCAGGTACAGGGTCTTGATGTGAATGAGCTTCTCGACATCAGGGCCGCCGCTGATGGCATCCACGATGAGGTCGTGGTCGGCGCGGTTCGCGCCCTCGCCGACCAGCAGACTCTTGGTCTCGATGCCGAGGATGATCGCGATGGTGATCAGCAGCAGACCGATCATCAGGGTGCCGAGTGCGTCGAACACGACGTTCCCGGTGATCAGGGTCAGGCCGACACCGAACAGGGCGAACACCAGACCGACCAGGGCACCGGAGTCCTCCAGCAGCACGACCGGCAGCTCGGGCGCCTTCGACCGGCGGATGAACGACATCCACGACTGGCCAGGCTCGCGCACCTGGTTGCTCTCCCTGATGGCGGTGCGCAACGAGAACGATTCGAGGGCGATGGCGATGAGCAGCACGGCCAGCGGCAGCCACCACCAGGCGTGGTCGAGCTCGTGCGGGTCGATGAGCTTCTGCACGCCCTCGTACACGGCGAACAGGCCACCGAGCGAGAACAGGATGATCGACACCACGAACGCCGACACGTACCGCTCGCGTCCGTACCCGAAGGGGTGGTCACGGTCGGCTTCGCGCTTCGCCTTGCGCCCGCCGCGCAGCAGCAGCAGCTGATTGCCCGAGTCGGCGACCGAGTGGATGGCCTCGGCGAGCATCGACGCCGATCCGGAGAGCGCCCATGCGATGAACTTGGCGAGGGCGATGCCCACGTTCGCCAGGAGTGCCGCGATGATCGCCTTGCTGCCGCCGGATGCGCTCATGGCTCGAGTCTACGATGACGGCTCGGATCGTAGGATGGCCGCATGGTCGTTTCGCTGCCCTCGCTCGCTTTCCTCGGTGCCGGTTCGATGGGAGGGGCGATCCTGCATGGCGTCGTCGCTTCGGGTGCACAGGTGGACGGCGGCATCGTCGTCACGAACCGCTCGCATGAGAAGGCGGATGCCCTGGCATCGCTCTCCGGCGTCAGAAGCGTCGCGCTCGTCGACGACCCGGACGGGAACAGGGACGCCGCCGCATCCGCCCGCATCGTGCTGGTCGGCGTGAAGCCGGCGATGGTGCCGGATCTGCTGCGCGAGATCGCGCCGGCGCTGCGTCCGGACGCGATCGTCGTGAGCCTCGCCGCCGGGGTGACGCTGGCGACATTCGCCGAGTCGCTCGGGGCGGATGCCCACGTGATCCGCTCGATGCCGAACACGCCGTCGACGGTGCGGCGCGGCGTGACGGGTCTGGCCGCCGGAGCTGCCGCCACCGCAGAGGACGTGACGCTGGTGCGCGCACTGTTCGAGACGGTCGGCGCGGTGATCGAGGTGCCCGAATCGCAGATCGACGCCCTCTCGACGATCTCGGGCTCTGGACCGGCCTACGTGTTCCTGCTGATCGAGGAGTTCACCAAGGCGGCGGTCGGCAAGGGCTTCTCCGAGGCGGATGCCCGGCTGATGGCCGAGCAGACCTTCATCGGGGCGACCGCCCTGCTCGAGGCGTCGGGCGAGGAGCCCGCCGAGCTGCGTCGCCGGGTCACCAGCCCGAAGGGCACGACCGAGCGCGCGGTCGCCGTGCTGCAGGACGCCGGGCTCGACGACGTCTTCGCCCGTGCGACGGATGCTGCGCTCGCGCGCGCCCGCGAGCTCGCCGCCGGCGCCTGAATCCCGGCACCTGCTCCCGGCGCGTCAGTCGGCGTACCCGATGCGCCGCAGCAGGGCCGCCCGGAACTGCTCGGGCCGCTCCAGGTGCGGGGAGTGGCCGACGCCCTCCCAGTCCTCCTCGATGACGTCGCCGCCCGCCGCGGCGTACGCGTCGAGCACGTCGCGCGTCTGCGAGACCATCGGCTGTGCCGGGGCGACATCGTCACCCGGCCAGCCGGGGATGACGCCCACCGCGCCCAGGTGGTTCAGGTCGAAGAACGAGGCGTCCGACACGATCGCGTGGGCGCTGCCGTGCACCCACAGGATCGGGGGCTTCTCGTCGAGGTCGACAAGGCCCGCCACGTTGAAGTACCGGGGCGCCATGGTGTTGAGCACCCCCGCGGTGCCCGCTGCGAATCCGGGCCAGTTCTCGCTGGGCACGCCATCGCCGGGGTAGTTCTGCGCGGCGGTGGAGGTCGTGAGCATCGACCGGACCCAGATGTCCTCGTGGGGTGAGGTGTATCCGGCGGCGACGTAGCTGGCGCGGAACACGCTGCGCGGTGAGGTCGACGCCTCGTCGGAGGTGTCGTCGTTCTGCAGCCGTGCCACGAAGTCGGGGTTCGCGCCGCCACCACCGCAGCCGGCGTCGTCATCGGTGAGCCGTGATCCGTCGCGCCGGGTGCCGCCGAAGCCGTAGGGCGATACCGGTGCCTGCAGGGTCAGACTGAGCACCGAGTGGTCGAGGGCGTACTGCATCACGACGCCGCCGCCCATCGACCAGCCGACCAGGTGCGCCGCCGGCAGCGTCAGCTCGTCGAACAGTGCGGCGATGTCGTCGCTGAAGTCGCGCAGTCCGCGCGTGGCGTCGACCGGCAGTGAGCCGCTGCCACCGAAGCCGCGCAGGTCGACGGCGATCACGCGCAGGTCGCGCGGCAGCCCGAGCATCGTCTCCTGCCAGAACAGGGCGGACGACACGTTGCCGTGTACGAACACGATCGTCTTCTGCGGGGGAGTCTCCCGGTTATCGCTGACCCGCTCGAGGATCTGCGTCTCGGCACGTCGCGTGCTGATGATGCGGGCGGTGATCCCGTCGAGCAGAGTTTCGGAGGCGCTCATGGTGTTCCTTCATGCCGTGACGCGGCCCCGGTGCCGCGTGCTCAGCACGACTCTAACGCGATCCGACCCGAATGTGAATCACCTTTCAGGTTGATTGGGTGCCTCAGCGATCGAGACCCGCGAACCTCTCGATGTCACTGTTGGTACCCGACACGATGATGAGGTCGTGGTTGGTGACCACCGTGTCGGCCTCCGCGTAGCGGAACGGCTTGCCCGGGCTCTTCACACCCACGACGGTGACCTTGTACTTGGTGCGCACCCCGGATTCGTTCAGGCCGACCCCGCGGATGAACTTCGGCGGGTACATCTTCGCCAGCACGAAGTCGTCATCGAAGCGGATGAAATCCAGCATCCGCCCGCTGACGAGGTGGGCGACGCGCTCGCCGGCCTCGCGCTCCGGATAGATGACGTGGTTCGCTCCCACTCGCGCGAGGATCTTGCCGTGCGACTGCGAGACCGCCTTCGCCCAGATCTGCGGCACCTTCAGGTCGACGAGGTTGGCCGTGATCAGCACGGATGCCTCGATGAGTGATCCGACTGCGACCACCGCGACCTGGAAGTCCTGGGCGCCGATCTGCCGCAGGGCGTCGAGGTTGCGGGCATCCGCCTGCACCGTGTGGGTGACCCGATCCGACCACTTCTGCACCAGCTCGAGGTTCTCGTCGATCGCGAGCACCTCGCGGTCGAGCCGATCGAGCTCACCGGCGCAGGCGGCGCCGAAGCGCCCCAGCCCGATCACGAGTACCGGGGCGTCGCCCCGCACCATCTCAACCAACGATCGGCCTTTCCACGGGCAGCGAGTAGAGCTGCGATCGGGATGTCGCGGCGACCGCCGCGGCGAGAGTCACTGTACCAACGCGCCCCATGAAGATGGTCGCCGCCAGTACATACGAGGCGCTGTCGGGCAGGGTCTCGGTCAGGCCCGACGAGAGACCGACCGTGCCGAACGCCGAGAGCACATCGAAGAGCACATCGACGATCGGGGCCTTGGTGATCTGCGCGATCACGATCGTCGACATCGCGACGATCGTCGCACCCCAGGCGACCACGCTGAGTCCGACGCGCTGCACATCGCTGGGGATGCGGCGGCCGAACGCCTCGACCGACTGGCGGCCGCGTGCCTCGGACCACACGGCGATGGCGAGCACCGCGAGAGTGGTGACCTTGATGCCGCCGGCCGTCGAGGCCGAGCCGCCCCCGACGAACATGAGCATTCCCGCCGCGAGCATCGACGAGCCGTTGAGATCCGAGATGTCGATCACGCTGAATCCGCCCGAGCGGGTCATCGCAGACAGGAACAGCGCGTTCATCGTGGTCTCGGTGGCATCCATCGAGCCGAACGTCTTCGGGTTGTTGTACTCGAGGACGAGGAACACCGCCGAGCCGATGACGAACAGCAGGATCGTTGTGATGAGCGTCAGCTTGGAGTGCAGCGACCAGCGCTTGACATGCCAGACGTGCTTGGCGAGCGTGTAGATCACCGGGAACCCGATGCTGCCCAGGAACACTCCGGTCATCAGCAGGATGAGCACGAGGTAGTCGTCGGCGAACACCGTGACCCCGCCGTCGTTCGGGGTGAATCCGGTGTTCGTGAAGGCCATCGCCGCGTAGTAGGGCGCCTCCCACAGCGCAGCGAACGGATCGATCCCCGTCCACACCAGCGCGGGATAGAGCAGCACCGCCAGTGTCGCCTCGATCACCAGCGTCGACAGCGCGACCGTCGTCAGCAGCTGACCGACCTCGCCGAGCCGAACGGTCTGGCTCTCGTTGACGGGACCACCGTGCGCGCGCATCGGGTTGGTGTCGCCGGCGGCGAGCAGCTTCGCGCGCAGCCCCAGTCGCTTCGAGATGACCATGCCCAGCAGCGAGGCGAGAGTGAGCGCGCCCATGCCGCCGATGTTCACGCCGATGAAGATGAGCACCTTGCCGAACGCCGACCAGTGGGCGCTCATGTCCACCGTCGACAGGCCCGTCACGCAGATGGTCGACATGGCGGTGAAGAACGCATCGCTCAGTGGTGTGACGGTGCGCGACTTCGACGAGATCGGCAACGAAAGCAGTGCGGTGAAGAGCAGGATGAGCGCGGCGAACACGACGATCGCGAACCGAGAGGGCGACGACGTGATGACGTGCTTGACGCGGCGGGCAGCCGCGTGCAGGGCGCGCCGAGGAGAGGATGCCGACACGATGCCCGACATCGATCCCCCTTCTGCTGTGTGCTGCCCTTCGCGGGCCCTCGTCATGGTACTCCGTGGCTGTGCCTACTACCCTGATGGCATGACCGACATCTTCGATGTGATCGCGGACGGCACGCGGCGCGACATTCTGCGGCTGCTGCTCGACGAGTCGGCGAACGGTGATCAGGGCACCAGCGTGACCCAGATCGTCAGCGAGCTCGGCATCAGCCAGCCGACGGTCTCGAAGCATCTGAAGGTGCTGCGCGAGGCGCAGCTGGTCACGGTGCGCGAAGACGGCCAGCGCCGGTTCTACAGCATCGCGGTCGGTCCGCTCGAGCAGGTCGACGACTGGCTGGTGCCGTTTCTGGTCGATGCCTACGGCGATGCGGCTCCCGACATCGATGTGCCGTTCGCTCCGCTCCCGTCGGCGACCGTGCACGCGGCCGAGGTCGTCGGCCGCGCTGCGGCTTCGGCGAAGCACGCCGTCACCAACGCCTTCAAGCGCCGCTGAGCGTCAGCATCCGACGCCGCTGACGCCCAGCGCGGCTCCGGTGAACGTCAGCGTCGCCCCGCCTTGCGGCGGAACAGCCACGAGCCCCACACGACGGCGATCGCCAGGATCGCCACGCACCAGATGACCGCGACCAGCGGCTCTGCGCCGATGTCAGAGCCCATCAGCAGTGCGCGGATGGTCTCGACGATCGGGGTGATGGGCTGGTGCCGCACGATCGGCTGCAGCCATTCGGGCATGCTCGACACCGGCACGAACGCGCTCGAGAGATACGGCAGGAACAACAGGATGAAGCCGTAGCCGTTCGCGGCCTCCGGCGAACCGGCGGCCAGTCCTATGGCGGCGAACAGATACGTGATCGCCAGGATGTACAGTGCGAGCAGCCCTGCCGTGAGCAGCCAGGCGCCGAAGCCGGCCTCGGGGCGGAAGCCGACGAGCACGCCGACCGCGATCACGATCGCCGTGGCGACCAGATTGCGCAGCAGGCTCGCGACGACGTGCCCGGTCAGCACGGCACCGGCGCGCAGCGGCATCGTCCGGAACCGGTCGATGATGCCGGTGCGCATGTCGTTCGCCACGTATACGGCGGTCGACGATGCCCCGAAGCCGGCGCAGGTGAGGATGATGCCGGGAACGACGTAGTCGACGTAACCGCCCGACGGATCGATCGCTCCGCCGAACACCCAGGTGAACATGAGCATGAGCAGCACCGGCAGCATGACCGCCATCAGCAGCGATTCGCCGTCGCGCAGCGAGTGGCGCAGGCTGCGCCCGACGAACACGAGTTCGGCGGTGATGCCGCGCAGACGCGGTCGGAGGGTGGGGACGGAGGGCGCGGTCGGCGCGGTGGTGATGGTCATTCTGCGGACTCCTGAACAGGTGCGGCGCCGACGAGGGCGCCGGTGCGGGAGATGTCGGGTTCGGTGAGGGCGAGGAACACATCGTCGAGCGTCGGGCGCCGCAGCGTGACGGTGCCCTCGGCGCCCTGTGCGTCGAGCTGATCGAGTGCGGTGCGCAGGCCTGTGACGGTGCCGTCGGTCGGGACGCTGCGCAGCAGCCCGCCGAGTTCGTCGTGCACCTCGACGGTGTCTCCGCCGATGCGGGACTTCAGCTCGGCGGCGGATCCGACGGCGGTGATGCGCCCGTCGTTCAGCACCGCGATGCGGTCGGCCAGCTGGTCGGCCTCTTCGAGGTACTGGGTGGTGAGGAAGACCGTGGTGCCGGCGTCGGCCAATGAGCGGATGAGCTGCCACAGATCGCGTCGGCTGCGGGTGTCGAGGCCCGTGGTCGGCTCGTCGAGGAAGAGCACCTCGGGGGTGACGACGAAGCTGAGGGCGAGATCGAGACGTCGTCGCATCCCGCCGGAGTACGTGCGCACCCGGCGTGATGCGGCGTCGCTGAGCCCGAATCGGTCGAGCAGTTCGGATGCCCGGCGGCGCGCGGCGCGCACGCTGAGCCCGGAGAGGCGGGCGAACATGACGACGTTCTCGGTCGCGCTCAGGGCGTCGTCGACGGCGGCGGACTGACCGGTCAGGCTGATCCGCTGCTGCACCGCGACAGGCTGCGTGCGCACGTCGAAGCCGGCGATCGTCGCCGTTCCGGAATCGGCCTGCGTGAGCGTGGTCAGGATGTTGATGCTCGTCGTCTTGCCGGCGCCGTTCGGCCCGAGCAGGGCGAAGACCTCGCCCCGGTGGACGGTCAGGTCGATGTCGTCGATGACCGTGTGGTCACCGAAGCGCTTGCGGAGGCCGGTGACGTCGATCGCGGCTGTGCTCATGGCGTCCTTCCTTTCTGTGGAGGGCGTAAACTGTGTATGTCGAACACTTCTGTGTATGACGGTAACACACGGTTTAGGAGATATACAGAAGTAGGATGGCGGGATGGCAGACGAGGAACTTCCCGAACTCCCCCGGGGGATCGCCCTCGCGTGGGGAGTGGCGGCGAACCCCCAGCGCGGTCCGAAGCGCGAGATGAGCGTCGAGAAGATCGTCGATGCCGCGGTCGAACTCGCCGAGGCCGACGGGATCGGTGCCGTGTCGATGGCCGCCGTCGCCGCGAAGCTCGGCTTCACGCCGATGTCGCTGTACCGCTACGTGAGCGCGAAGGACGATCTGCTGCTGCTGATGCAGGAGCAGGCCACCGGGCTGCCGCCCGAGGAGCACCGTGAGCACGAGGGCTGGCGCGACAGGCTGCGGGCGCTGTTCGAGGCGCAGACGCTCATCTACCTGCGGCATCCGTGGATCCTGTCGCTGCCGATCACGGGCTCTCCCATAACGCCCAACAGCTCGGCGTGGATCGACGCAGGGCTCGAGGCGCTGTCGCCGACGCCGCTCAGTGAGATCGAGAAGCTCGCGGTCACGCTGGCAGCCACAGGGCACGCCCGTTGGTACGGGATGGTGACGGCCGGCTACGCCGAGACGTCGCGGGCGACGGGGCTGAACCCCAACGAGGTCGCGTTGCAGGAGGCGACGCTCTTCGACCGCGTCATCACGGTGGAGGAGTTCCCCTACCTGCGCGCGGCGATCGACGCCGGGGTGTTCACGGCACCCGATGACCCTTTCCGCTTCGGTCTCGAGCGACTGCTCGACGGCGTGGCCATGTACATCGACCGCCTCGAGCAGGGCGGCGAGCGTGCGCCCGTGCGGGAGTGGATCGCGGTCGACCCGGCAGAGCTCACGGGTGACAAGAAGCACCGCGAGGCGCAGAAGGCCGTGCGTGACGCCGAGAAGGCGCTGCGCGATGCCCGAAAGCTCGAGCGGCAGGTGCGTCGGGACGCGATCGCGCGCGCGGCGCGCGCTCGCGGCGAGGCCTGACGGGCCGAACCGGGAGATCACACGAGCAACAGCGGTTTACACGCGTCGCTTGCACCCCATAAGCTGTGCATCAGCAGAAAGGGGTATTGGGGATGCCCGACGTTCAAGACGTTCGATTCCTGACGGTGGCCGAGGTCGCCGAGCTCATGCGCGTGTCCAAGATGACCGTGTACCGGCTCGTGCACGCCGGCGAGCTGCCCGCCATCCGATTCGGTCGCAGTTACCGCGTGCCCGAGTCGGCTGTCGCAGAGGTGATGAACAAGCCCATCTCGGACGTGGGATGAGCGCCGTGCACGCTCTGCCGTGACCGTTTGCTAGAATCGTCCGAGGCATTTTTTCCATGCCCGTACCCGGGTGCCGCCTTCCTGGCATCCAACCCCTGACTTAGTGAGGTTTCCGTGGGTTCAGTCATCAAGAAGCGCCGCAAGCGCATGGCGAAGAAGAAGCACCGCAAGCTGCTTCGCAAGACTCGCCACCAGCGCCGCAACAAGAAGTAAGCGGCACGACACCAAGCGCCTGTCCTCGGACGGGCGCTTCGTGTACCAGCCGCAGTTCTGTGTACCCGCCACGGAGAACCATGGGATCGACCACCCTCACGCTGATCGGCAAGTCCGACTGTCACCTCTGCGACGTCGCTCACGACGTCGTCGAGGCGGTCGTCGCCGAGTTGTCGGATGCTGACGCCGAGCGTCTCGAGATCGTCGAGCAGTCCATCCATGACGACCCCGCCCTGTACGAGAAATGGTGGGAGAAGATCCCCGTCGTCCTGATCGACGGCGAACTGCACGCGCACTGGCGGGTCTCGCCCGACCGGCTGCGCACCAGCCTGGAGGAGAAGCTGAAGTGATCCGTCACGTCGTGAGCTGGAAGCTCGCCGATCCCGATGCCGGTGTGCGCGCCGAGCAGGCAGCCGAAGTCGCCCGGCGCCTGAACGCGCTGATGGGCGTGGTGCCCGAGTTGCGTGCCGTCTCGGCAGGCGCCAACGTCGCCTACCCCGACGTCAACTGGGACGTCACCCTGGTCGCCGACGTCGACTCGCTCGACGCGCTGGAGGCCTACCAGGTGCATCCGGCCCACCAGGAGGTCGGCGTCTACCTGCGCTCGATCGTGCAGTCCCGTGTGGCGGTCGACTTCGAGATCTGAGCCGCACCCGCTGACTGCAACCCAAATGTGATGCGGCCGCGGGCCTCGGCGTTGGTCGATGCGGGCCGGGCCGTGTTTAGATGAGAGCTACCCGTCTTCCGGGCGCAAGCCCCTGTCACGAAGGAGTGGCCATGAACCGTCGTCCTCTTCTGCTCACCGCAGCCATCGCGGCCACCGCCGTGCTCACCCTGACCGGCTGCGCCGGCGGCGACACCGACGCCGGCTCCGACGGCGGTGACACCGCGCCCTCGGGTCCCGACTACGGCCTGGTCGAGGCCGGCACACTCACCATCTGTTCCGACATCCCCTACGCGCCATTCGAATTCGAGGGCGGAGACAACGGAACCGGCTACACCGGCTTCGACATCGACCTGCTCGATGCGATCTCGAAGAAGCTCGACCTGAAGCTCGCCGTGCAGGATGTGGGCTTCGACGCGCTTCAGTCGGGCACGACACTCGCCTCGGGCACCTGCGATCTCGGGGCATCGGCCATGACGATCACCGAGGAGCGCAAGGCGAACCTCGACTTCTCCGACCCGTACTACGACTCGCTGCAGTCGCTGCTGGTTCCCGCCGACTCGGACATCGCCTCTATCGATGATCTCGACGGTAAGATCGTCGGCGTGCAGCAGGGCACGACGGGCGAGGCATACGCCACCGAGAATGCTCCGGGTGCGCAACTTCTGCAGTTGCCCTCGGACGGCGAACTCTGGCCGGCAATCCAGGCCGGAACCATCGACGCGATCCTGCAGGATCAGCCCGTCAACATCGAGCACGAGAAGGCTGACCCGAACTACAAGATCGTCGAGGAGTACGACACGGGCGAGTCCTACGGCTTCGCCTTCGCGAAGGGCGAGAAGTCGGAACTGCTCGAGGCCATCAACACCGCTCTCGCCGAGCTGCGTGACAGCGGCGAGTACGACACGATCTACGACACGTACTTCGCTGCGAACTGAGATCGCTTGGGCTGGCGGTCGGAAGGGCCTCGACGATGGCGTTGAGACGAACTCAGAAGCAGAAGCTGTACCGATACATCGTCTACGCGGTGTTGATCGCGCTCGCGGTATGGGCCGTGATCAGCGCCGACTGGGCGCGCCTGGGACCGCTGTTCTTCAACCCCGAAGTCGCGCTGAAGATGCTTCCGGGCATCATCACGACGGCCCTGGTGAACACCATCTGGTTCACCGCGGTGGCGTTCTTCGGCGGGCTGCTGCTCGGGGTGCTGCTGGCGCTGATGAAGCTGTCGGTGATCGCGCCGTTCCGGTGGATCGCGACGGTGTGGATCGAGCTGTTCCGCGGGCTGCCCGCGCTGCTGACGATCTTCGCGGTGGCGTACATCCTGCCGATCGCGCTCGGTGTGCGCAATCAGGATCTCGGTGGCCCCGTCGTGCTCGGACTCGTCGGCTTGATCCTCGTCGCCTCGGCATACATGGCGGAGACGATCCGCGCAGGGCTCCAGGCGGTACCGAAAGGTCAGACCGAAGCAGCGCGGTCGCTGGGCATGTCGCCGATGAAGACCACGTTCTGGATCGTCATCCCGCAGGGGTTCCGGATCATCATCCCGCCGCTGACGAATGAATTCGTGCTGCTGCTGAAGGACACCTCTCTGCTGTTCATCGCCGGCAGCTTCATCTGGTCGAAGGAGCTCACCACCTTCGCGCGCGATGCGACAACGCAGAACGGCAATGCCACCCCGCTGATCATGGCGGCGCTGCTGTACCTGATCGTGACCATCCCCCTCACGCGCTTCAGCGCGTGGCTTGAGCGACGAATGGCGAGGCAGCGATGAGCACCGATCTGATCGACGTCCATGCCCCGGCCATCGAGGTTCGCGGGCTGGTCAAGAGCTTCGGCGACAACGAGGTGCTCAAGGGCATCGATCTGACCGTGACCGCGGGCGAGGTCGTGTGCGTGATCGGTCCCTCGGGCTCGGGGAAATCGACGCTTCTGCGTTCGGTGAACCGGCTCGAAGAGCCGACCGGCGGCAGCATCCTCATCGAGGGCATCGACATCACCGATGAGGACGTCGACATCGACCGGGTGCGCACCCGCATCGGAATGGTGTTCCAGAGCTTCAACCTCTTCCCTCACCTCAGCGTGCTCGGCAACCTGACGCTCGCGCAGCGCAGGGTGAAGAAGCGCGCGAAGGCGGAGGCCGAGCAGATCGCGCGCGAGATGCTCGACCGCGTCGGGCTCGCCGAGAAGGCGGATGCCTTCCCGAGCCACCTCTCCGGTGGTCAGCAGCAGCGCGTGGCGATCGCCCGGGCTCTGTGCATGAAGCCCGACATGATGCTCTTCGATGAGCCCACGTCGGCGCTCGACCCCGAACTGGTCGGCGAGGTGCTGCAGGTGATGCGCCAGCTCGCCGACGAGGGCATGACCATGCTGGTCGTCACGCACGAGATGGGCTTCGCGCGTGAGGTCGGCTCCCGCCTGATCTTCATGGACGGCGGGCACATCCTCGAGCAGGGTGACCCGCGCGAGGTGCTGGCGAATCCGCAGCATCCGAGGACGCAGGACTTCCTCTCCCGCGTGCTGTGAGCACGGCGGGGGCGTGATGCGACAGCATCCGCCCCCGCCCCTCACGCGGTGCGGGCGGATGCTGCGCATCTGGCATCCTGGGAACAATGGACATCGGCGCATTCCTCGGACTCGAACAGCTCACCTGGGGCACGCTGATCCTCATCGTGATCGCCGCGTTCGCGGCGGGCTGGATCGACGCGGTCGTCGGCGGCGGCGGGCTGCTGCAGCTGCCCGCACTGCTGCTGATCCCCGGCATCACGCCCGTGCAGGCGCTGGCGACCAACAAGCTCGCCTCGGTGTTCGGCACGGCCACCAGCAGCGTCACATATTACCGTCGCGCCAGACCCGACATCCGCACCGCGCTGCCCATGGCGGCCATCGCACTGGTCGGATCGTTCGGCGGCGCGGCCGTCGCCACGGTGCTCCCGCCGGCGGCGTTCAAGCCGATCATCGTGGTGGCGCTGCTCGCCGTCGCCATCTTCACCGCCTTCCGCCCGCAGCTGGGAGCGCAGACCGTGCTGCGCTTCCAGGGGCACAAGCATCACATCGCCGCCGGCGCAGCGGGTCTGGCGATCGGCTTCTACGACGGACTGCTCGGGCCGGGCACCGGCACCTTCCTGGTGATCACGCTGGTCACCCTGCTCGGCTACGACTTCCTGCAGGCCAGCGCCAAGGCGAAGATCGTCAACCTCGCCACCAACTCCGGCGCCCTGCTGCTGTTCATCCCGCACGGCGCCGTGCTGTGGCTGCTGGGTGGCATCCTCGCCGTCGCGAACGTCGCCGGCAGCTATCTCGGCTCGCGCATGGCGATCGCTCGTGGCTCGCGGTTCATCCGCGTGGTGTTCCTGATCGTCGTCGTGCTGCTGATCGGAAAGCTCGGCGTCGACGTGTGGAATGAGAACGTCGCGCCCTGGCTCGCCACGTGGTGACCCGTTCCGCACCGTCCGTCACGGGGCTATCCGCCGGGCATCTCCCCGCGTAGACTCCCCAGTGCGCGGGGATTCCCGAGTGCACTGGGGGAGTGCGATCACAGTCAAGACCGAGGAGGGACAATGATGTCGCAGGTCAGGAAGGCGGGTCTGGCTGGTGCAGCCGGGCTGGTCGTCGCCGCAGTCGTACTCAGTGGATGCTCGGGAGCCGGTGACGGCGGAGGCGAGGTGACCCTCGAGCTGCAATCGGCGATGGCCGAGGACAGCCCCCGTTTCGAATCGCTCTCCACGCTGGCGAAGGCCTACGAGGACGAGAACCCCGGTGTGACCATCGATGTCGTGCCGATGGGCCAGGACTACGAGGGCGACATGAAGGTGCGGATGGCTTCGGGCGATCTGCCCGACATCTGGGCGACGCACGGCTGGTCGCTGCTGCGCTACAGCGAGTTCCTCGAGCCGCTGCAGGGCCAGCCCTGGGCCGATGAGCTGAACCCCGTGCTCGACACGACGATGAAGAACGACGAGGGCGAGTTCTTCGCTCTGCCGCTGACCACTGATGTCGCCGGCATCCTCTACAACAAGACCGTGCTCGACGACCTCGGCATCGACCCGGCGTCGCTGGGAGACATCGAGGCGTTCGACGCCGCGCTCGCCGCGGCGAAGGATGCCGGGATCGTGCCGATCTCGAGCTCCGGCAAGGACGACTGGTTCGCCGGGAACGTCGCCGACTGGCTGGCATCCGGATCGTACGACGAAGCCGAATCCGCCGAGCTGGCCGATGGCGACTTCGTCGAGAGCGGGTTCGAGGCGATGTACTCCACGATCGACGAGTGGGCGGAGGCCGGCTACTTCAACCCCGACTTCTCGGCCGCGACCAGCGACGACATCGCCAGCGCCCTGGGGCAGGGCACCACCGCGTTCGTGATGATCCAGAACAACCTGGTGCTCAGCGCCCTGCAGTTCGTGCCCGACGCGCAACTCGGGTTCATCCCGGTCCCGGCGATCAACGGCGACTCGGAGTACCTGATCGGCGGCGAGGGCGTCGCCCTGGGGGCGTGGCGCGACGGCGAGAACAAGGAGCAGGCGCTGGACTTCCTCGCCTTCCTCGCCGAGCCGGAGAACATCGGCCAGTTCGCCGGTGACGACGGCAACCCGGCGGGTCTCACCGGCGTCGATGTCGATCTCGGTGACCTCGCCGACAGCTACGAGCAGTTCTTCACCCCGGGAGATGTGCGGATGGTGCCGTACTTCGACCGCGCATACCTGCCCAACGGCATGTGGAACACCCTGATCACGACGACCAGCGGCATCATCACCGGGCAGAGCGAAGTCGACGACGCGGTATCGCAGGTGGAGGCCGACTACGGCACCCTGTACGGGCAGCAGTAGCCGTGCCGCGGCACGGTCGACCGCACGGCCTGTACCCACGGCGGCTGAACTGGCTCTACGTGCCGGCACTGCTGCTGTTCGGGGTGTTCTCGATCTATCCGCTGATCAGCGGGATGGGGCTGTCGCTGACGAACTGGAACGGCTACAGCCCCGGCCGGGCGTTCATCGGCTTCGACAACTACGTGCGGCTTCTCGACGACGAGGTCTTCCGCCGGGCGCTGATCAACACGTTCATCTACGGCGTCGGCAGCACCATCATCCAGCAGATCCTGGGGCTCGGGCTCGCGGTGGTGCTCGACCGGATCGTGCGCGGTGCCTCGCTGATCCGCGCGATCATCTACCTGCCGGTGATGGTCTCGCCGGTCGTTCTCGGCACCATGTACTACCTGATCTTCCGGTACAACAACGGCGCGCTCAACGACCTGCGTGCGCTGTGGGGTGCCGACCAGGTGGCGTGGCTCGCCGACGCGTCGGTCGGAGTGACCGTGATCGTCGCGGTGAACTCGCTGCAGTTCGTCGGCATCTCGATGGTGATCTACCTGGCCGGGCTTCAGGCGGTGCCCAGCGAGTATCTCGAGGCCGCCGAACTCGACGGCGCCGGCTGGTGGCAGCGGTTCCGCAGCATCGTCGTGCCGCTGCTGCAGCCCGCGTTCGCGACCAGCATCGTGCTGAATCTGATCGGCGGGCTCAAGCTGTTCGACGTGATCCAGGTGCTCACCGGCGGGGGACCGGGGCGGTCGACGCACTCGGTGTCGACGCTGATCGGCGAGACCTACTTCTCCAGTCAGGCGGCGGGATACGCGGCATCCATGGGCGTGGTGCTGTTCATCCTCATCGCCGTGGCGACGTTCGTGCTGAACAGCGCGCTGAACCGGAAGCGGGTGGAGCTGTGAAAGAAGCACCCGCGCCGTCCAGGGCGCTCATCTACATCGCCCTCGCCATCGTCGCACTGCTGCAGCTGCTGCCGTTCTACTTCGGGATCACCACCGCGGCCAAGCCGAAGAGCGACCTGTCGTCGCCGTGGACGCTGCCCGGCGAGATCTACTGGCAGAACTTCGTCACCGCGGTGGATCAGGGCGGCATCCTCACGGCGATCGGCAACAGCGCGATCGTCACGCTCGTCTCGACGGTGCTGGTGTGCCTGCTGGGGGCGCTGACCGCCTACCCGCTGGCGCGGCGCATCACACGCGGAAACCAGCTGATCTACGCCGGCATCATCGCGCTGATCATGATCCCGCCGCTGTCGGTGCTGGTGCCGCTGTACACGCTGATGAAGGATCTCGGTGCGCTGAACACCCACTGGGGCATCATCCTGGTGATGGTCACCGGCAACCTGCCCCTGGCGGTCTTCCTGTACACGGCGTTCATGCGCAGCCTGCCGGTGTCGATCGAGGAGGCCGCTGTCGTCGACGGTGCCGGCCCGGTGCAGGTGCTGTTCCGGGTCGTGTTCCCGATGCTCAAGCCTGTCACGGCCACGGTGGCGATCCTCGCCGGCGTCGCGATCTGGAACGAGTTCGCACTCAGCACGTACTTCCTGCGCGACCCGGACGTGCGCACGATCGCCCCCGCGGTGGCGAGCTTCTTCACGTCGCAGGGCAGCAATCCGGGTGCGGCCGCCGCAGCATCCCTGCTCTCGGTGGTGCCGGTGCTGCTCGCCTATCTGTTCCTGCAGCGCAGCTTCATCAAGGGCATGGTCGCCGGCGCGATGAAGTGAGGAGCGGTGACGCGCGGTCTCAGCGCGCCACGGCGTACTTGAAGCCGACGTGGGAGCCGGTGTAGCCGAGGCGCTCGTAGAAGCGGTGCGCGTCGGTGCGGGCGGCGTCGCTGGTGAGCTGGATCATCGCCGCGCCGAGGGCCGGGGCGGCATCGTCGGCGACCCACCGCATGGCCGCCGAGCCGATACCGGCCGAGCGCAGGTCGCTGCGCACCCGCACCGCCTCGACGAGCAGTCGCTTGGTGCCTTGACGGGTCATACCGGGGATGAGCGTGAGCTGCATCGTGCCGACGAGCTCGCCGCCGAGGTCGATCACGACGAGGTCGTTCGAGGGATCGGCGAGCACCTCGGTCATCCCGGCGAGGTAGGCCGGGCGGTCGGCATCCGATGCCCGGTCGCCGCGGGCCGCGCTGATCGGATCATCGGCGAGCAGCGCGATGAGCGCGTCAGCATCCGACATCTCGGCGCGGCGCAGCACCGCGCGCCCGGCGCGCGAGCCGAAGGGGTGCGGGAGGGGGAGGGATGCCAGCATCCCCTCAGTCTGCCAGCGCCGGCTCGGGTTCTCTGCGCTCGCCGCCCCTGCCGAATGACACCGCCCCTGCTGGTTTACGTGAACCAGCAGGGGCGGCGGCGCTCAGCAGGGGCGAGGACGGATGCTAATTCGCGGCGACCTCGTCGGCCGACTCGTCCTCGGGCTCGTGGTCGACGCCCGCTTCGGCGCGCTGCTCGGGCGTGATCGGCGCGGGCGCCTCGGTGAGCGGGTCGAAGCCGCCGCCCGACTTCGGGAACGCGATGACCTCGCGGATCGACTCCGTCTTGGTGAGGTGCTGCATGACGCGGTCCATGCCCAGCGCGATGCCGCCGTGCGGGGGAGCGCCGAACTTGAACGCCTCGAGCAGGAAGCCGAACTTCTCGTCGGCCTCCTCCTCGCTGATCCCCATCACCTGGAACACGCGCTTCTGCACGTCCTCGCGGTGGATGCGGATCGATCCGCCGCCGAGCTCCGAGCCGTTGCAGACGATGTCGTACGCGTAGGCGAGGGCGGATGCCGGGTCGCTGTCGAACGTGTCGGCGAACTCCGGCTTCGGACCGGTGAACGCGTGGTGCACAGCCGTCCACGCGCCGGTGCCCACGGCGACGTCGCCCGAGGCGACGGCATCCGACGCCGGCTCGAACATCGGGGCTTCGACGACCCAGGTGAACGCGAACTCGTTCGGGTCGAGCAGCTCGAGGCGACGGCCGATCTCGACGCGCGCGGCGCCGAGCAGCGCGCGGCTGGCCTTGGTCTCACCCGCGGCGAAGAAGGCGCAGTCGCCCGGCTTCGCGCCCACGAGCTCGGCAAGGCCCGCCTGCTCGGACTCCGACAGGTTCTTGGCGACGGGGCCGCCGAGCGTGCCGTCCTCGTTGAAGAGGACGTACGCGAGGCCGCGGGCACCGCGCTGCTTGGCCCAGTCCTGCCACGCGTCGAGCACCTTGCGGGGCTGCGACGCGCCACCGGGCATCAGCACCGCACCGACGTACTCCGACTGGAACACCCGGAACGGGGTCTCGGTGAAGTACTCGGTCGCCTCGACGAGCTCGAGGCCGAAGCGCAGGTCGGGCTTGTCGGAGCCGTACTTGGCCATCGCGTCGGCGTAGGTCATCCGCGGCAGCGGGGTCTGCACGTCGACGTCGATGGTCTTCCACATCGCGACGACGAGCGACTCCATCATCTCGATGACGTCCTCCTGGTCGACGAAGGCCATCTCGATGTCGAGCTGCGTGAACTCCGGCTGACGGTCGGCGCGGAAGTCCTCGTCGCGGTAGCAGCGCGCGATCTGGAAGTACTTCTCCACGCCGCCCACCATCAGCAGCTGCTTGAACAGCTGCGGCGACTGCGGCAGCGCGTACCAGCTGCCGGGGTGCAGGCGCGCCGGCACCAGGAAGTCGCGGGCGCCCTCGGGCGTCGAACGGGTCAGCGTCGGGGTCTCGACCTCGACGAACTCGCGCGAGTGCAGTTCGTCGCGGATCGCCTTGTAGACCTCAGAGCGCAGGCGCATCGCGTTCGCGGCCTGCGGCCGGCGCAGATCGAGGTAGCGGTGCTTGAGACGCACCTCCTCACCGATCGGGTCGGACTCGGCGAGACCGCTCGAGACCGGGAAGGGCAGCGGAGCGGACTCGTTGAGCACGACGACATCGGATGCGATCAGCTCGATGTCCCCGGTGGGGAGGTTCGGGTTCTCGTTGCCGGCCGGGCGGCGCGAGACCTCGCCGGTCACCTGCAGCACGAACTCGCTGCGCAGGGGGTGGGCCACCTCTTCATCGCGGATGACGACCTGGGCGATGCCCGTGGCGTCCCGAAGATCGATGAACGCGACGCCTCCGTGATCGCGGCGACGATCGACCCAGCCCGAGAGGGTGACGGTCTGACCGATGTGCTCGGCTCGCAGCGAGCCTGCCGTGTGTGTGCGAAGCACGGAACTTCCTCCTGATAGGGAAATGGAACGTGGCCAGTCTACGGGGGAGGGGAGCCCGCGCCGATGGCGACGGATGAGGTGGATAGACTCGCAGCCATGCACGCCCTTCTGACTGAGAACGCGACCGATGGGGTCAGCAGCCTGTACGCGATCATCTTCTCGGGTACGGGCGGGGTGCTGGCGCTGGTCTTCTACGTGCTCTACGCGGTCGCACTCTGGAAGGTGTTCACCAAGGCGGGGTACCCCGGCATCCTCGCGCTGATCCCGATCGTGAACGTCATCTTCCTGGTGAAGGTGGCGGGCATGTCGGGCTGGCTCGCGCTGCTCTACCTGATCCCCGTGGTCGGCTGGATCTTCCACATCGTGGTCTCGTTCAAGCTCGGCGACCGATTCGGCAAGGGCGGGGCGTTCTCGTTCTTCCTGCTGTGGCTGCTCTCGGTCATCGGGTTCTTCATTCTCGGGTTCGGCAGCGCCCGCTACCGGCGCGCCTGAGGTCGGCGCGTGATGGCATCCCGACTCCACCTCGTGCGCCATGGCGAGGTGCACAACCCCACCCGCGTGCTGTACGGCCGACTTCCCGACTACTACCTCAGCGATGCCGGCCGGCAGATGGCGCGGGCCGCGGCCGACTACATCGCGTCGCTGCGGCGTCCGGTCGTCGCACTGCGCTGCTCGCCGCTGGAGCGCACGCAGGAGTCGGCCGAGCCCTTCGCAGAGCTGTTCGATCTCGAGCCGGTGCTCGACGCGCGCGTCATCGAGCCGGCCAACGTCTTCGAGGGCAAGCGCATGTCCCGCGCGCTGCGCAACCCCTTGAACTGGCGCCACCTGCGTCGCCCGTCGCTGCCGAGCTGGGGGGAGCCGTACTGCTCCATCGCCGAGCGGATGCAAGAGGCGATGGACGAGGAGTGGGACGCGCATTCGGATACCGGCGCGGCGGCGCCCGACGCCAGGGCGACCGAGGGCGACATCGTGTTCGTATCGCACCAGGCCCCGATCTGGATCACGCACCTGGCGGTGGCGGGCCTGCCGCTGCGGCACGATCCGCGCACCCGGCGCTGCGCGCTGTCGAGCGTGACGAGCTTCGAGCGCGTGGGTGATGTCTGGCGGGAGGTCGACTACGCCGAACCGGCGGCGAAGGGCGTCGACCTCGGCGCAGTCTGACGCGGGTCGGCCGGGGTGACGCGGGCCGGCCCGGCTCATCCGGGCCGGCCATGATCGGCTCAGGCCACCAGCTCGCCGACGATCGATGCGCCCGCCAGCTGCCCGGCCGCCGCCGCCATCATCACCGATGCCATCGCGCCCGGCAGACTCGCACGATGCGCGATATCGCCGGCGGCCCACACGCCGGGCAGCGACGTGCGCCCGAAGTCGTCGATCTCGATGGCGCCGCTGGGCAGCATCCGCAGGTCGAGCTGCTGTGCGAACGGCGCACGCTGGCGTGCTGTGCCCGAGGTGACGAACAGCCCCGCGACCTGCACCGGCTCCCCGGCGCTGACCGTCACGCCGCCCGCGTGCGCGGCGACGGATGTGATGGGCGCGTGGTGCAGGTCCGCGCCGAGCGCGGACAGAGCGGCGGATGCCCCGGCATCGAGCTCTCCTCCGTCGAACACGGTCAGTGCATCGACGATGGGGCGCAGCATCCGCACGATGTGCTCGACCCGCGGGTCGGCGCCGAGCACGCCGACGCGGCGCCCGCTGAACTCGTGTCCGTCGCAGAACGGGCAGCTGAACGCATGCGTTCCCCAGAGCTCAGCGAGACCGGGCACGGTCGGCAGGTCGTCGATCATGCCGGTGGCGAGAACGACGCGGGTCGCGCGCTCGACGGCGCCGCCCGCGAGTGCGGCCTCGAAGCCCCCGTCCACTGCTCTGACATGCTCCACGGCGCCCTCGCGGAGCTCGACCGTGGCGTACTCGGTGAGCTGCGCCCGCGCGACGGCTCGGAAGTCCGCGGGAGCCGTGCCGTCGTTGGCCAGCACGTTGTGCATGTGCTGCACCGGCCCGTTGCGGTACTCGCCGGAATCGATGATCAGGGCCGAGCGGTGCATCCGCCCGAGCGTGAGAGCGGCCTGCAGGCCCGCGGGGCCTGCGCCGATGATGATGACCTCGCGCATGGGGATCCTCCTGAGGGGTTTCGCTTGCTATTCCCGTCAGTCTGTGACTTCATGTCAACATGAAGTCAAGTCCTGTTTCGAGATGGTCGGTCGGCGACGTCGCGGGCCGATTCGGCATGCCCACCAACGTGCTGCGGCACTGGGAGTCGGTCGGCCTGCTCTCGCCGCAGCGCGACGCGGCCGGTCGGCGTCGCTACGGCGAGGACGATGTCGTGCGGGTCGCGGTGATCCTGCGCAGCAAGGCATCGGGCATGAGCCTCGACCAGATCGCGCATCTGCTCGAGCGCGACATGGCGGGCAGACATGAGGTGCTGCAGGCGCACCTCGATGACCTCGACCGTCGGATGGCCGAGATGAAGCACTCGAAGGCGATGACCGAGCACGCGCTGCGGTGCTCATCACACGACATCTCGACCTGTCCGCGGTTCCGTGCCGAGGTGATCGACGTGCTCGACGGCTTCCCGGCATCCGAGACCGTGCCTGCGCATGCCCACGCGGATGCCCTCCGCATGGCCTGACCGCACGCCTCGATGACCGCGCATACGCGGCGCATGATGTCAGAGCGCGCATAGGAAACGTGCGTACGATTCCCAGCGTGTCCTCTTCTGTTCGCGCGCTTCGCGGTGCCCGGAGTCACCGCCTGCTGAGCTTCGCGGGAGCCGCGCTCGCCGCGGTGATCGCCATCGGCCTGAGTGCCTGCGCTCCGGACCCTGCCACCGAGGCGTTCCTGAACGGCGATGAGAAGGCCTACACCTCCGCCGACTTCCGCACGCAAGAGATCCCCGAAGCCGAGCGCGACGAGCCCGTCGAATTCGGCGGGGTCACCGAAGACGGCGAGAAATTCTCGAGCGACGACATCAGCGGCCAGGTCGCCGTGGTCAATTTCTGGTACGCGGGCTGCGGCCCGTGCCGCATCGAGGCCGACGACCTCGAAGCCGTCTGGCAGAAGCACCAGCCCGACGACGTCGCGTTCATCGGCGTGAACATCTACGACCAGCCGGCGACGGCCAAGGCGTTCGCCGAGACGTACGGCGTGACCTACCCCAGCCTGATCGACGCCACTACCGGCGAGGCGAAGCTCGCCTTCGCCAAGGTCACCCCGATCCAGGCGCCGCCGACCACCCTCGTGCTCGACAAGCAGGGGCGGGTCGCCGCGCGCATCATCGGACCCATCGACGGCACGTCGATCCTTTCGACCATCATCCAGGACGTGCTCGAGGAGAAGGCGTGACACCCGAGGCGGTGATCGGCGCCGGTGCGCTGTGGCTCGCGATCCCCCTGGCGATGCTCGCCGGGCTGGTCTCTTTCGTGTCCCCCTGTGTGCTTCCGCTGGTGCCCGGGTACCTCGGCTTCATCGGGGGAGCGGCCGGTCCTTCAGCAGATGCGGGAGCCTCGACGAACTCCGCGGGCGGCACCGCCGTACAGACCACGAAGCGCAGCCGGATGCTGCTGGGCGTGCTGCTGTTCATCCTCGGCTTCACTGTCGTGTTCGTGGCCATCACCGCTCTCAGCGGCACCTTCGGCGCGTTCGTGCTGCAGTGGTCCGGCCTGATCACACAGATCCTCGGTGTGCTGATCATCGCCATGGGCCTCGTCTTCCTCGGCTTCTTCGGCTTCGCACAGCGCGAGATGCGGATGCAGGTGAAATCGAGCACGGGCCTGATCGGCGCACCTCTGCTGGGCGTGGCGCTGGGACTGAGCTGGGCGCCCTGCATGGGGCCGACCCTGACCGCGATCGTGGCGCTCTCGTTCAACATGGGCACCCCGTGGCGGGCATCGCTGCTCGGCTTCGCCTACTCGCTGGGTCTGGGTATCCCGTTCCTGCTCGTCGCCCTCGGCTTCGGTTGGGCGACGCGCGCGATCGGATTCGTGCGTCGGCACATCCGCGTCGTCAACATCATCGGCGGCGTGCTGCTGATCGTGCTCGGTGTGCTGATGGCCACCGGCGTCTGGACCGAGATCATGTCTAACCTCACGGCGGTGATGGCCAGTGTCATCCTCCCCATCTGAGAAGAACGTCGACGGTACGTCGGCATCCACCGATCCCCGTCGCCCGGCCGACCACATCGACGCGGTCGAGACCGACGGCGACATCGTCCAGCCGCGGCTCGGGTTCGTCGGCTGGCTGCGCTGGGGCTGGCGTCAGCTGACCTCGATGCGCGTGGCACTGGTGCTGCTGCTGATCCTGGCGATCGCCGCGATTCCGGGATCGATCTTCCCGCAGCGCACCGCCGACCCGAACGGCGTCGTGCAGTACAAGCAGAACAACCCCGACGTGTTCCCGCTGCTCGACGATCTGAGCATGTTCGACGTGTACTCGTCGCCGTGGTTCTCGGCCATCTATCTGCTGCTGTTCGTCTCGCTGATCGGCTGCATCATCCCGCGCATCAAGCACCATGCGAAGGCCCTGCGCGCCCAGCCGCCGCGCACGCCTGCGCGACTGTCGCGGCTTGACGACCACCGGTCCGTCGAGCGGACCATCGACGGAGCGGATGCCGATGCTGCGGCATCCGATGCGGTCGACGTCGCCGAGAAGCAACTGAAGGCACTGGGGTACCGTGTCGCCCGCTACGATCGCGGTCGCGCCTGGTCGGTGTCGGCCGAACGCGGCTACTGGCGCGAGACCGGAAATCTGGTGTTCCACATCGCCCTGGTCGGTGTGCTGGTGACCGTCGGTATCGGCGGCGGGTACGCGTACACGGGACAGAAGGTCGTGATCGAGGGGGCGAGCTTCGTCAACACCCTGATCGACTACAACTCGATCAACCGGGGCCGCTTCGTCAGTGACGACGCCCTGCAGCCGTACGCCATCACACTCGACAAGTTCGACGTCACCTATGAGGACTTCGGCATGCCGGGCGCGGGGCAGGCCGGCAACTTCGCCGCGAACGTGACAGTGCAGCACACCGACAGTTCGACCAGCGAGGGCAAGATCGAGGTCAACCACCCCCTGCACGTCGACGGCGACAGCGTGTACCTGCTCGGCAACGGCTACGCCCCCACCATCACGGTGCGCAACGCCGAGGGTGAAGAGGTGCTGAGCCAGCCCGTGGAGTTCCTGCCGCAGGACAGCGCGATGACCTCGCTCGGCGTGGTGAAGATCACCGACGGGATGCCCGAGCAGCTCGGCATGATCGGATTCCTGTACCCGACGGTCGTCGAGCTCGAATCGGGTGCCTACGCATCCGCGCACGGGGCGCTGAACCTGCCGCTGCTGACCCTCGATGTGTATCAGGGCGACCTCGGCATCGACGGCGGCAAACCGGTGTCGGTCTTCGAGCTCGACACCGACGAGCTCGAGAAGCTCAACGGCCGCGGCACCGACGTCGAGTCGATCGAGCTGCAGCCCGGCGAGACCGCCGACCTGCCGAACGGCCTGGGCACGGTCACCTTCGAAGACGCATCGCCCGACGGCGCGAACGACACGCTGCAGTCGGTCAAGCGCTATGCGTCGCTGCAGATCCACCACGACGACTCGGCCACCTGGGTGCTCGTGTTCGCCCTGCTGGCCCTCGGAGGGCTCGGACTCGCGCTGTTCGTGCCGCGACGCCGCATGTGGGTCAAGGCGACAGCATCCGATGACGACCGCATCCACCTGGAGTACGCTGGCCTCGCGCGCGGCGAAGACCCCACCCTGGCCGCTGCCGTGGACGATCTCGTCCGCGGGCATGAGCGACTGCTCGACGGGGCCGCGCCCCGGCGCGACACCTCCGCGAAGGGAGCATGACAATGCCCGATCTCGATTCCCTGTCGATTCTGACGCTGTGGACGGCGATCGCGATCTACGCGGCGTCGTTCATTGCGTACGCCTTCGACCTCGCGCGCCGCTCGTCGGTGAGCGATGAGGCGAAGACGAGGATGCTGGTCGCCGCGGGCGGCGGCGAGGCGTCGGATGCTGCCGTCGGGGCATCCGATGGTGAAGCCGGATCAGACGCCGCGCCGGCCAGGCCGCGCTACGTCTTCGCGCGCATCGGCACGGCGCTGGCCGTGCTCGGGTTCGCGTTCCACCTGACGGCGACGCTGACCCGAGGCTTCGCCGCGGAGCGCGTGCCGTGGGCCAACCTGTACGAGTTCGCGATGATCGGCACGCTGCTGATCATGGCCGTGTATCTGGTCATGCTGCTGCGCGTCGATCTGAAGTTCCTCGGCAGCTTCATCACCGGGCTCGTGCTGGTGCTGCTGGGAGCGGCGGCGGCGAACTTCTACACCGAGGTGACGCCGCTGGTCGATCCGCTGAAGTCGGTGTGGCTGGTCATCCACGTGTTCGTCGCCTCACTGTCGACGGCCCTGTTCGCCCTCGCCTTCGCGCTGTCGATCCTGCAGCTGATGCAGACGCGGCGCGAGCGCCGGGTGGCCGAGGGCATCGAGAACGCCGGCCCCGGGTTCCTGCGCACCCTGCCGGCGGCGACGCGCCTCGAGAACATGGCGTACCGCTTCACGGTCGTCGGCTTCATCTTCTGGACCTTCACGCTCATCGCCGGTGCCATCTGGGCGCAGGACGCCTGGGGTCGCTACTGGGGCTTCGACGTCAAGGAGACCTGGACCTTCATCATCTGGGTGCTCTACGCGGGCTACATCCACGCGCGCGCGACCCGCGGCTGGCGCGGCAACCCGTCGGCGTGGCTGTCGATCACGGGCTTCGCCGCGGTGATCTTCAACTTCACGATCGTCAACGTGTTCTTCAAGGGACTGCACGCGTACAGCGGCCTGAGCTGAGCGGGGGCGGGCTCACCCGACCAGCGGGAAGACCTCGCGACGCTCGGTCGCGTCGAAGTAGGTGACGAATTCGACCTCGGAGATCGTGTCGGTCGTCGGCTCCGCGTATTCGCGCGCGAGGTCGGATGCCACGCGTGCCCAGTCCGCGGGGTCGAGCGTCTTGGCGTACACGGCCGAGAGGTGGAAGACCCACTCGTCCAGACTCAGCTCGCCGATGCGGCGCAGGTCGGTGCGCTCGAGCGCCTCGGTGAGCGAGGCATACGCGTGAGTGAGTGACGGTGTGCGCGCGAGGCGCGCGATGATGATCTGCCACGGCGCCGGGAAGGCGTCGACGGCTTCGAAGACGATCTCGATCGGATGCTGCTGCGCCGCCCACCGCCGAACGAGGTTCCGCACCTGTTCGACGCGCTCCGGCTCGTAGAGGCCTCGGAGCGTGACGTGCGCCGCGCCCGGGTACCGCACGCTGTCACCGAGCCGGTGCCGCGCGGCATCCTGCACGCGGTCGAACTCGCGCATGACCGCACCGGCGGGACGCAGCACGACGTACTGCTGTCCTTCCAGGTCGCGCAGCTGCCCGGCATCCGTCATGAAGTCGCGCGCCATGAATCGAGGCTAGCGGCGCATGATCGCTGCGCCGTGCCACGTTGCGCGCTGGTGGACGAATCCGTCGAGGCTAGGCCGTCGCGAGGGCGGTCCTGGCGCTCGTCGTGCGCCGGGTGGCGACGGCCAGCGTCGCCGCTCCGATCGACAGCACTCCCCACACGATGAGTCCGGCGGCAGCCGCACCGTCCGGTGCGATCAGTCCGGTCAGAGCCGGTGCGGTCGGCATGGCCGCCCCCAGGCTCGCGAGCCACGCGGGCACGGTCGAGATGATGCCGGTCGCCAGTGCGAGCACGCCCACCAGCGCGCTGACCCAGCGGCCGATGCCGCCGAACACCGCGACCAGCGCCTGGTTGATCGCCGCGAAAGCGACCCCCGCGAGCATGGCGAACCCGGCGAATCCCCACCAGGCCGTCGCGTCGTACTCGGCGACGATCTGCACGACCAGCGCGGCCAGCACGCCCTGTCCTGCGCCGAGGGCCGCCGCGGGCCAGAACCCGCGCAGCACCATGCCGATCGACGAGCGCCGCGAGGTGAGCGGGTTGCCGGGGACGGCGCGCAGCGCGATGAACGAGGCGAGCGCCCCGAACCACAGCACCACGGCGGTCAGCAGGGGGATGGTGGTGGGCCCGAACATGGCATCCGCGTCGGTGGACGACGCCACCGGGTTCGCGATCACCGACGAGAGCGACGTCGACTGCTCGTCGCTGAACGAGGGCAGCGAGGTCGCGGCGGTCTGCAGGCCGTCGGCGAGGTCTCCCGTGCCGGAGGCCAGGGTGCCCAGGCCGGTGGCGAGCTCGCCCGCACCTTCGCCGAGCGCGGTCGCACCGTCGCCCAGCTGGGTGGCGCCGTCGCCGAGCTGCGATGCTCCGTCAGCCAGTCCGATCGCTCCGTTGGCCGACTCCGACACGCCATCGGCGAGCTGGCCGAGACCGCTGCCGAGCTGGGTCGCCGCCGCTCCGGCGGTGCGCATCTGGTCGGCGATGGCCTTCGGCGCCTGAGTGTCGAGGGCGCTCAGGCCCTGCGCGGTGCCGGCGGCCGCCTGCTGCGCACCATCGGCGGCCTGCACGAGCTCGGGCAGGCCGCCCTGCATCTCGGTGAGTCCTGCGCACACCTGGTCGCCGATCGGGTCGACCCCCGGGGTGCGCATTCCGCACGCCGCGACCAGGTCGTCGATCCCCGACTGCACGCCCGTGACGCCGGTGGCGACGCCCGCGGTGGCATCCTTCGCGCCGTTCGCCGCCGTGAACAGCTGGTCGGGAACGATCCCGTTCTGCTCGAGCGTCGCGGCTCCTCCGATCAGCCCCTGGCCGAGCTGGGTGGCTCCGTCGCCGGCCTCGCGGGTCTTGGCCGAGATGGTTCCCAGACCGCCCGCCAGCTGAGAGGCGCCGTCCGAGAGACCGGTCGCGCCGGTGGCGATGCCGGTTGCGCCTTCGGCGAGCTTGTCGGCGCCGGCGGGGATCTCGGACGCCCCGTCGGCTGCTCCCTTCGCGCCGTTGGCGAGCTGCGCGGCGCCGTCGGCGGCCTCGCCGATCTGGTCGCCGATCGTGCTGAAGCCCACCAGCACGTTCCCGATCGTCGCCTCGCTGAGCATCGTGCCCATGGTGGATGCTGCGACCGAGGCGATCTGCTGGGTGATCAGGCCGTCGGCGACGCGGCCGTCGGGGGCGGTGGTCACGGTGATCTCGGCCTGCTCGGCACCGGCGTCGCCGGTCTGCAGGGCTGATCCCGCCGACGTCGCGTCCTCTGAGAACGACTTCGGGATCGTCACGATCGCCTGGTACTCGCCATCGGCGAGGCCGTCGGCGGCGTCGTCCTCGTTGGAGATCACCCAGGTCAGGTTCGAGTCCATCTCGTCGGAGCCCTCGACGAGCCCCGCGGCCAGCTGACGGCCGAGCGGCGTGTACTGGCCGTCGATCGTGACGGGCTTGTCGAGGTTCACCACGGCAGCGGTCATGGCGTCGAGACGCCCGGTCGGATTCTGCAGCGCTGCGACCAGGATACCGCCGACGATCGCGGGCAGCAGCAGTACGCCGATGAGCGTCAGCCAGGTGATCGGGCGCCGCGAGCGGGCGCGTTCGATGGGAAGGGTCACTTCGTCTCACTCCGTTCGCTCAGTACATCGCATGCGTTCACCTCAGTGGTGTCGGAAGTCGTGTCGTCAGCGGCGCTGGCCAGGGCAGCGCTGCTTGCTCGCCGAGGCCCCCGCTGGTCGTCGACGCCCCCTCCTGGATGCGTCGGCGCGAGGGGGCCCGGACGCGCAGAGGGGGCGCGGCGGAGGTCGGCGACGGATGCCACGGGGCGGCCGGCCTCGCTGAGGAGCAGCTGCGCAGCATCCGGGTTCGGTGTCGTGAGCACCACGGCGGTGGCCGAGCCCGCGTCGCGGAGGCGCGCGGCGACCTGGTCGCGCTCGGCGGACGTGAGGCGGTCGACGCCGTCGATGACGACGAGGCCGGTGCGCCCGCGCAGCGCTTCGGAGAGCTCGGATGCCGCATCCGCGTCACCCAGCAGGGCGATGCCCACCCGGGCTCGCACCCAGGCCGCGCGTCCGGGCAGCAGGTGCCCGTCGACGCGCAGGCGCCCGGCATCCGGCTTCACGCGGCCCGCGAGGGCCAGCGCGAGCGTGCGCAGCGAGCGCGGTGCGGCGCCGGTGACGATCAGCGATCCACCGGGCGCGAGGCGCAGGTGCGCGCGGTCGATGCCGGCGGCGTCGAGCGTGAGGTCGTCGGCGGCGAGGATGCTGTCATCGCCCGGCCACTGCTCGAGCGCGCGTTCACGCTCGACCGCTTCGCCCTCGATGTCGACGTGCGGCAGGATCTTCTCCATCCAGCGCGGGATGTGCCAGGCGCGGTCGCCGAGGATCGCCATCACCGCGGGGATCAGCGTCATGCGCACGAGGAACGCGTCGATCGCGATTCCGGCCGCGAGGCCCAGGGCGATCGGCTTCAGCGACGAGTCACCCTCGGGCACGAACGCCACGAACACGGCGAACATGATCAGCGCGGCGGCGGTGACGACGCGGGCCGAGGAGGTGAATCCCGAGCGCACGGCGCGGATCGCCGCTGCACGGCGGTTCTCCGCGACGGAGCGCGCGGGGTCGTGCACGTAGTCCTCACGCATGCGCGAGACGAGGAACACCTGATAGTCCATGGCCAGGCCGAACAGCACGCCCATCAGCACGATCGGCATGAACGAGATGATCGGTCCGGTGCGCGCCACGTGCAGCAGGTCGGCGAACCAGCCCCACTCGAACACGGCGGCCACGACGCCGAAAGACGCGACGATCGAGAGCAGATATCCGGCGGCGGCGGTGATCGGCACCCAGATCGAGCGGAACACGATCGCGAGCAGGATCAGCGAGAGGCCGATCACGAAGATTCCGAAGGGCAGCAGTGCGGCGCCCAGCTGGTCGGAGATGTCGATCGCGACGGCGGTGAAGCCGGTGACCTTCAGGTCGATGCCGTACTCGTCGAGCCACTCGTCGTGGTGCGAACGCAGTTCGCGGACCAGGTCGCTGGTCGCCGGGTCGTCTGGCGCGGTCTCGGGGATGATCTGCACGATGCCGGTGTCGGCGGTCTCATTCGGGGTGGCCAGCGCCACCTCGGCGACCCCGGGGAGCGCCGCGACCTCGTCGCCGAGGTCCTGCATCAGGGTGAGCGGGTCGGTGGAGGTGACGATCGTGCCGGTGAGGATCAGCGGGCCGTTGAAGCCGGGACCGAACTCCTCGGCGGTGAGGTCGTAGCTGACGCGCGCCTCCGAGCCCTTCGGCAGCACGCCGGCGTTGGGCAGTGCGAGGTTCAGGCTGAGCGCGGGCACCGCCACGACGCCGAGACCGAGCACGATCGCGATGGTCACGAGGATCGGACGCTTGGTGACGCCGCCGACCCAGCGGGCGGCGAAACCCTGCCGGGGGGCCGGGGCCGTGGCATCCGACTTCTCGGAGTCACTCGACTTCTCGGCCTCACTCTGCTCCCGCCCCTGCTGATCGCCGCGGCCCCCCTCTGTCGACGTGATTGAGGAGGGGCGGCGGCGCTGAGCAGGGGCGGCGGCGCGGCGCGGCCGGCGCGGGCGCCCGGCGACCCGCCCTTTCAGGAAGCCGAGCACGGCCGGCGTCAGCGTCACCGAGATGGCGACGGCGACGGCGACGGCGACGGCGGCCGCGACTCCCATGGTCGTCAGGAACGGGATGCCCGCGAAGCCGAGTCCGATGAGGGCGATGATCACGGTGATGCCGGCGAAGACCACCGCGGAGCCGGCGGTGCCGACCGCGCGGGACGCGGACTCCTCGGGGTCGATGCCCTCGCGCACCTGGTCCTGGTGACGGGCGATGATGAACAGCGCGTAGTCGATGCCGACGGCGAGGCCGAGCATCAGCGCGAGCAGTGGCGTGGTCGACGACACGGTCGCGAAAGCGGTGGCCGCGAAGATGCCGGCCATCGAGATGCCGACGCCGAGCAGAGCGGTGAGCAGTGGCATGCCGGCGACGACGAACGAGCGGAAGGTGACGATCAGCACGAGCAGGGCGATCACGACGCCGACGGCTTCGGTGAGTGTGATCGTGGGCATCGACATGGCGAACAGGTCGCCGCCGAGCGCGGTCTGCGAGCCCTCCGGCAGCTCGGCGCTGAGCTCATCGACGACATTCTGCAGGTCGGTCTTGACGCTGTCGGGAACGTCGGTGACCTGCCCGTCGAACTGCAGGCGCACGATGGCCGCCGTGTGCTCGTCGTTGACCATGCCGTCGATGTTCTCGTCGTACGGCGAGGTGACCGCCAGCACGCCGTCGAAGTCGGCGAGTTCGTCGACCGCGCCGTCGATCTCGTCGCGGTAGGCGGCATCGGTGATGTCGTCGCCGTCGGCGGCGACCACGATGAACTGCGCGTTCGTGCCGCTCACCTGGGGGAAGGTGCGCTCGAGCTGCTCGAGTCCTGCCTGCGATTCGGTGCCGGGGATGGAGAAGGCGTCGTCGGTGCCGGCGTTGAGCACCAGGGCTCCGCCGCCGACGATTCCCAGCACGATCAGCCAGCTGACGAGGACTCGCCAGGGGTGCCGGAACGACCAGCGTCCCAGGGAAGAGAGCAGAGTGGACACGCGTGCCTCCGGCGGATTCAATACACAGGTGTATTCAGTACGTACATGTATCGTAAGGGCATCTCACTCCCGCAATCTGTGCACCGGATGTGAACATAGAGTGACGTCCAGGAGGCAGCAGCCATGACATCCACAGCGACCCGCAGCAGGGAGAACACCCGCGCTCGTCTGCTCGACGCAGCCGCGCAGGTCTTCGCCGAGGCGGGTCTCGACGGGGCCACCGTCGAGGCCGTCTGCGAACGCGCCGGATTCACCCGCGGCGCCTTCTACTCCAACTTCGAGTCGAAGGACGAGCTGTTCCTCACCCTCGCCGGCACCGTCGCAGAAGAGCGCCTGAACGCCGTGCGCGAGCAGGTCACCGGCATGGCCGCCGAGGGCGCACTCGGTGACGCCGACCCCGTCGAGCTCGTGCAGCGGGTGATGGACGCCGGCGGCGACGACCGCCTCAGCGTCATGCTGATGAGCGAGATCCGCATCCGCGCGCTGCGCGACCCGGCCTTCGGCGAGGCGTTCCTCGCACAGGAGAGCGAGCTGGTGGCGAGCATCGCCGAGATCATCCGCGACATCGTCGACACGGGCGCAATCGCCCTGCGACTGGAGCCGGACCTCGCGGCTCGGCTGCTCATGATCGCGTGGGAGGGCATGACCGTGCGCGGCGCGATGGCCGCCGACGGAGAGGCTCGACTTCACGACATCGCCAGTGAGGCGCTCGGCCGGCTGGTGGAGGCGCTGACCGTCTGAGGCGTCGTTCGCGGTTTCGCGGTTTCGCGGTCAGTCTCGCGCGGCGAGAAGTGCATGGCAGCGCGCGAGCCGCTCGATCCACCAGTCCTGGCGGTCGGCGTTCGCGGCCAGCCGTTCTAGTGCGGCAGCATCCGGAGTCACACGCGCGGCCGACACCGACCCGCGCTGCGGTCGCGCCTCAGCGACGTCGTCGGCGAACAGCGCCGCCGTGCCGAGGCCGCAGTCGAAGTCGAGGGTGGGCAGGGATGCTGCCAACGCGGCGCCCTGGGCGAGTCCGACGGCCGTGTCCAGTGCGCTGGAGATCACTGCTGGCAGCCCCGTCGCGGCGACGATCTGCAGTGCGTGCCGGATGCCGCCGAGCGGCTGCGCCTTGATGACGATGAGGTCAGCGGCCTTCGCCCGCGCGACCGCGAGCGGGTCGCCGGACTTGCGGATGCTCTCGTCGGCGGCGATCAGGATGCCCTTGTGCTTGACGCGGTAGCGCAGCTCGGCCAGCTCGGGCACGGTGGCGCAGGGCTGCTCGGCGTACTCCAGGTCGAACTCGGCCATGGCATGGATGGCGTGCTCGGCCTCGTCGAGGTTCCAGGCGCCGTTCGCGTCGATGCGGATGCGGCCCTCGGGTCCCATTCCCTCGCGCACGGCCCGCACGCGGGCGATGTCGTCGGACAGCTGCTGGCCGCGCTCGGCGACCTTGACCTTGGCCGTGCGGCACCCGTCGAATCGGGCCAGCACCTGGGACACGCGACCCGCTTCGACGGCGGGGACTGTGGCATTCACCGGGATGCGCTCGCGCAGCGGCGACGGCTGCTCGTTCCACGCGAAGTCGATGGCCGCGGCCAGCCAGGTCGCGGCCTCGGCGTCGTCGTACTCGACGAACGGCGAGAACTCCGCCCACCCCTGCGGGCCCTCGAACAGCAGAGCCTCGCGGGTGTCGACGCCGCGGAACCGCGTGTTCATCGGCAGCGCGACCACGCGGGCGGTGGCGAGCAGGTCATCGATCGCAGGCGTCATGCGTCCATCATGCCCGTCTGCTGCACACAACTCCGGAGAAATCTGCGGGTCGGACCCGATTCCGACTGCTGGGTGGTCGATCCGGTGGATTCTTCCGGAGTTCTGAACGTGCGCCGGCCCGACCCACGCCTCACATTGATGTGCAATTGACAATGGTGTGCGACACACATTATCGTCGTGAACATGACCGAACCGGATTTCGATGTACACCTGCAGGAACTGCGGCGCGGCACGATCGTGCTCGCGAGTCTGCAGCTGCTGCGGACGCCGGGCTACGGCTACGGGCTCCTCGAGCAGCTGACGTCCGCCGGCTTCCCCACCGACGCGAACACGCTCTACCCCCTGCTGCGCCGCCTTGAGAAGCAGGGGTACCTCGACAGCGAGTGGAACACCGACGAGGCCCGCCCGCGCAAGTTCTACCGCACCTCACCGGCAGGCGTCCGCCTCGCCGCGACCATGACGCAGGAGGTCGCGGCCATCGCTGCCGCGACCGCCGCCCTTCCCACTGGAGATTGACATGACCGCCACGCTCACCGAACGCTATATCGCCGCGACCGTCCGCAGCCTTCCGCCCGGCCTCCAGACCGAGGTGCGCGACGAGCTCGATGCCTCGATCGCGGATGCCGTCGCTGCCCGCACCGATCAGGGCGAAGCGCACGAGGCTGCTGAGCGCAGCGTGCTGACCGAGCTCGGCGATCCCGGCAGCCTCGCCGCAGGCTACGCCGACCGCCCCCTGCACCTGATCGGGCCGAAGTACTACCTCATGTGGTGGCGACTGCTGAAGCTGCTGCTCGCCATCGTGCCGGCCTGCGCGGCGGTGGGCGTCGCCATCGCCGGGATGGTGGCGAACGATCCCGTCGGCACCATCATCGGCGAGGTCGTGGTGGTCATCATCGGCACGATCGTGCATGTGGGGTTCTGGACGACTGTCGTGTTCGCGGTGCTCGAGCGCACCGGAGCAGACATGGGGATTCGCTGGTCGGTCGACTCGCTGCCCGAGCCGCAGGAGTCCGGCGCCAGCCGTGGCGATCTCATCGCTTCGCTCATCATGCTCGGAGCCTTCGCGGCGGCACTGCTGTGGGACCACTTCATCGGTCTCGTCCTGATCGGTGACGGCCGTGTCGACGTCGGCGTGGGGCTGGGGTCGCAGACGACGGTGCTCTCCGTGCTCGATCCGCAGCTGTGGCCGTGGTGGACGGGCGCCGCCCTGGTGATCATCGGCGTCGAGGCCGCGATCGCGGTCGCGGTGTTCGTCCGACGCGGGTGGACGCCCGTGCTCGCCGTCGTGAACACCGTCACCGCCATCGTGTTCGCCGCGGGTGCGCTGTATCTGGTCGTCGCCGACCGCCTGCTCAATCCCGCGTTCGTCGATGCGACGCTGGGACGCGACGATGTGCCCGGTGAGGTCGGCCGCATCCTGGCGATCATCCTGGCCGTCGTCATCGTCGGAGTGGCGACGTGGGACATCATCGACGGCTGGCTGAAGGTGCGCCGCGCGCGAGCCGCGAGGATCAGCCGGATCGCCCGCTGAGGGCATCCGACGCATCTTCAGTCGCGACCGGCCCGGGTCGCAGAAAGTGCCGCTTCGCGCATCGCGAAGCGGCACTTTCTGCGACGGGAACAGCCGCAGGCGTGCGCCAAGCGGCAGAAACTGCGACCGGAACGGCCGCCGCGTCAGCCGGCCGTCACCGACTCCAGTGCCACGGGAGTCTTGGGTGCGCCGTCGGGCTGGCCCGACTCGGTGCCGGCCTCGGCGACGTCGGCGACGACCTTCACGCTGGCCTCGTCGAGGTGACCGAAGACGGTGTACGACGGCGCCAGCTGGGTGTCGGCGTACACGACGAAGAATTGCGAGCCGTTCGTGTCGGGGCCCGCGTTGGCCATCGCCAGCGTGCCGGCCTCGTAAGTCTCAGAGCCGCTGAGCTCGTCGGCGAACGAATACCCGGGGCCGCCGGTTCCGGTGCCCGTCGGGTCGCCGCACTGCAGCACGAAGATGCCCTGCGTCGTCAGACGGTGGCAGTTCGTGCCGTCGAAGTACCCCTGCTCGGCCAGCGAGAGGAAGCTGTTGGTCGTGCAGGGCGCGGCATCCGCATCCAGCGTCACGGCGAGGTCACCGACGCTCGTCGTGATCGTCACCGGCACCTGTCCGCTGGCCGTCGGCACGGTGTCGGGCAGGTCGACCGCCCGCGACGCCGGGCGCGCGTCGGTCGAATAGCTGCATTCGCCGGATGCCACGGGCGCGTCGCTCTGAGACGGGGCCGCAGCCGGAGCATCCGGGGCATCCGGAGTCGACGCGCAGCCGGTCAGCGCGAGCGCGGCAGCGGCGGTGAGGGCGAGCAGGGAACGATGCAGGCGCGATGATGTCAGAGGCACGCCACGATCGTACGCGACGCCGCTCGCCGGTTCCGACGACGGTACTGTGTGGTCATGAGCACCGCGGCAGAGATGCTGAGCGACCTGCGTGCTGTGGCCGACCCGCTGGCACATCCGAACCGGCACTACAAGGGGCACGGCGGAGTGCTGGGCGTGCGGATGGGCACGCTGTTCGACATAGCGAAGCACCGCAGTCGAACGACGCCCCTCGACGAGGTCGAGAAGCTGCTCGACGAGCGGGCGTACGAACCGCGCCTGGCAGCATTCTGCGTGCTGGATTTCCAAGTGCGTCGTCCGGGTATGCCGGACGTCGAGCGGGAGGAGCGCTGCGAACTGTATCTGCGTCGGCACGACAGCATCGACTCCTGGGACATGGTGGATCGCGCCGCTCCGCGGGTGGTCGGCGCCTTCCTGCGGAATCGGTCGCGCCAGCCGCTGTTCGCGCTCGCCGCCGCATCCGATCCGCTGCGTCGTCGTACGGCGATGACTGCGCCGCTCGTCTACACCCGGCCCGCGCACCGGCCCGGGATCATCGATCTGCTGCGCCTGGCCGAACTGCTCGCGGACGACCGTGATCCGCTGGTCGCCAAGCCCGTCGGCATCGCACTCAAGCATGCGGGCGCTGTCGCCCCTGACGAAGTGCGCGCGTTTCTGGAGCGCATGGGCGACCGGTTGCCGGCACCGGTGCGCCGCGAGGCGAGGGCGAAACTGCCGCCGCACGAGCGTGCGCAATAGGGTGGATGGCGTGACCTCAGCATCCGTCTCCGATCTCTTCGACCCCGCCGAATGGACCCTCGCGCCCGGAGCCGAGGGATACACCGACATCACCGCGCACGTCTCGCTCGACGGGCGCATCGCCCGCATCGCGTTCGACCGGCCCGAGGTGCGCAACGCCTTCCGTCCGCACTCGGTCGACGAGCTCTACCGTGCGCTCGACATCGCCCGGCAGGATCCGCGGATCGGCGTGGTGCTGCTCACTGGCAACGGCCCGAGCGCGAAGGACGGCGGGTGGGCGTTCTGCTCGGGCGGCGACCAGCGGATCCGAGGCCGTGACGGGTACAAGTACAGCGCCGAAGAGACGAGCGTGCAGGATCCGGCGCGCGCCGGCCGCCTGCACATCCTCGAGGTGCAGCGTCTGATCCGGTTCATGCCGAAGGTCGTCATCGCGGTCGTCCCCGGCTGGGCGGCCGGTGGCGGGCACTCGCTGCACGTGGTCTGCGACCTGACGATCGCGTCGGCCGAGCACGGCCGGTTCAAGCAGACGGATGCCGATGTGGGCAGCTTCGACGCCGGATACGGCTCCGCGTACATGGCCCGCCAGACCGGCCAGAAGTTCGCCCGCGAGGTGTTCTTCCTCGCCGAGGAGTACTCCGCGCAGCGCGCGCACGAGATGGGTGCGGTCAACCGCGTCGTCTCGCACGAGTCGCTCGAGCGCGAGGCGATCGCGATGGCGCGCACGATCCTGACGAAGTCTCCGACGGCGATTCGGATGCTGAAATTCGCGTTCAACGCCGTGGACGACGGCATGGTCGGCCAGCAGGTGTTCGCCGGCGAGGCGACCCGCCTGGCCTATGGCACCGATGAGGCCGTCGAGGGCCGCGACTCGTTCCTCGAGAAGCGCGCCCCCGACTGGTCGCCCTTCCCCTACCACTTCTAGCCCGCCCCCTTTCCGTTCCGGAACGAGATGGAGGACGCGGTGAGACTGCAGCCACTGGCCGGCGATGATCCCCGGGAGGTGCTCGAGGGCATCCGCTCGGCGCTCGCCGGGGGACCGGCGCTGGGACTGGGCATGCTGCCGACCCACACCGACGAGGTGCCGGAGGGCACCGCGGTGGTGATCGCCACCTCGGGATCGAGCGGCGTGCCGAAACAGGTGGTGCTCAGCGCCGATGCCCTGCGGGCGAGCGCTCACGCGACCGCGGCCCGGGTCGGCTCGGGGCGCTGGGTGCTGGCGCTGCCTGCCGGGTATGTCGCGGGGCTGCAGGTGCTGGTGCGCTCGCTGCTGGCGGGCACCCACCCCGTGATGCTCGAGGGACGATTCAGCCCCGAGGGGTTCGCCGCGGCCACCCTGCAGCACACCGGTGGCCCTGAGCTGTACACATCGATGGTGCCCGCCCAGCTGACCACACTGCTCGATGCGGCCGCTGACCCGGTCGTGCTCGCGGCGCTGCGCGCCTACCGGGCCGTGCTCGTGGGCGGGCAGGCGCTGCCGGCCCACATCGCCGACCGGGCTCTCGAACTGGGGGTGGCGCTCGTGCGCACCTACGGCGCGAGCGAGACCAGCGGAGGGTGCGTGTACGACGGGGTGCCCCTCGACGGCGTCACGGTGCGCGAGATCGACGGCGAGCTGCGCATCGCCGGGCCGATGCTGGCCGACGGCTACCTGGGCGACGCGACGCTCACCGAGAGGGCGTTCGTCGTGGATGACCGTGGCGAGCGCTGGTATCGCACGGGCGATCACGGTGTGGTCGAAGACGGCGTGGTGCGCGTGCACGGCCGCATCGACAACGTCATCGTGTCGGGCGGCATCAACATCTCGCTCGACAGGGTGGAGCGGATCGTGCGCGGCGTACCGGGTCTGGAGCAGGCGGTCGTCGTGGGCGTGCCGGACCACCAGTGGGGCGAGGCGTCGGTGATCTTCGCACCGGCATCGGGTCGGGACGGGGCTCGGATGCTGGAGGACGCCCGCGCACGTGTGGCCGCCGAGATCGGCCGGCATGCGCGTCCGATGATGATCGAGACCTCGATGCAGATGCCGCTGCTGAGCTCGGGCAAACCCGACCGCGAGGCCATCCGCCGGCTCGTCACGGACTGAGCCCGGGCTGCGGCAGACTGGTGCGCATGGCCGTCTACACGCATGGGCACCACGATTCGGTGCTGCGATCGCACAACACCCGCACCATCGCGAACTCGGCGGCCTACCTCGAGCCGCTCCTCAGCGCTGACGCGCACCTGCTCGATGTCGGAGCGGGGCCGGGCACGATCACGGTCGACTTCGCCGGGCGGGTCAGGCGCGCGACGGCGACCGAGATCAACACCGACGCCCTGAGCCTGTCGCAGAAGCTCGCCGCCGAGCGCGGCGCCGGCAACATCGACTTCTCGGTCGAGGACGTGCATGCACTGAGCTTCGACGACGACACGTTCGACATCGTGCACGCGCACCAGGTGCTGCAGCACGTCGTCGACCCGGTGCAGGCGCTGCGCGAGATGCGCCGCGTCGCCAAACCAGGAGGCGTCGTCGCGGCGCGGGATGCCGACTATGCGGGGTTCCACTGGTTCCCGCTGATTCCCGAGCTCGACGAATGGCTGCGGCTGTATCGCGCGGCGGCGCGGGCGAACGGCGGTGAGCCGGATGCCGGCCGCCGGCTGCTGTCGTGGGCGCGGGCAGCCGGCTTCACGGAGGTCACGGCGACAGCATCCACCTGGTGCTACGCGACACCCGAGGAGCGCGCCTGGTGGGGCGGGATGTGGGCCGACCGCATCCTGGAATCCGCCCTCGCGCACCAGCTGCAGCGCGACGGCCTGGCGACCCGCGACCAGCTGCAGCAGATCAGCGACGCGTGGCGCTCCTGGGCCGACGACGGCGACGGCTGGTACCTCGTGCCGCACGGCGAGGTGCTCTGCCGGAGCTGACGCCCGGGTCTGAAGGCGCACCGCCGGATACATCCCCAGGCGGATGCTGCACATCGACAGTTCCCGTAGCGTGAGAGCGTGTTCCGTCCCATCTCGCGCACCTGGCTCGCGCTCGACATCGTGGGCAGCGTGTTCGGCCTGCTGGTCACGCTGCCGCTGTCGTTCGTGCTCGGCACCGGGTCGCTCAGCGCATGGATGCAGCCGGAGTGGCTCGCCATCACGGTGCATCTCGTCATCGGCACCGTCCTGTGGGGCGCCGCGGCCATCGCCCGGATCGCGCCCGCACTCGCGCTGATCATCGCGTGGATCGGCGCGGCCGCGCAGATGGCCTTCGGATTCCCGCCGGTGCCGTTCGACATCGCCGTCTTCGTGGTGCTGTTCGGCACGGCCGCGTGGGGGTCGCGCCGGCTGCTGTGGATCGGCGGCGCATCGGCGCTCGCCGGTGGCATCGTCGCAGGTCTGTACATGGGACTGCTTCAGGTCGATCTGCTGCGGGAGTCGCCGCCTGATGTGCTGACGCGCGTGGCCCTGGTCGCGCTGCTGATGGGCACCACGGTCGGCTTCGCGCTGGTCATCGCGTGGGGCGCCGGTCTGCTGTGGCGGGTCGTGCGGCACGGACGCGAGACGCGCGAGGCGCAGCTGCGCGCAGAGGCCGTCGCCTCTGAAGAGCAGGAGCGGGTGCGCATCGCGCGCGACATGCACGACGTGGTGGCGCACTCGCTCGCCGTGGTGATCGCTCAGGCCGACGGCGCGCGCTACGCCGCGGCCGCCGACCCCGGGATCGCGCAGCAGGCGCTGGGCACGATCGCGACGACGGCCCGCTCCGCGCTGTCGGATGTGCGGATGCTGCTCACCCAGCTCCGGCACCGCCAGGGCGACGGCCCGCAGCCGACACTCGCCGACCTCGAGACCCTGTTCGCGCAGGTGCGGCAGGCCGGTGTGGAGCCGCGGGTGACCGTGGACCCGATGCCCCCGGGCGAGCCGCCGGGGGCGATCCAGCTGGCTGTGTACCGAATCCTGCAGGAGGCGCTCACCAACGCGCTCAGGCACGGCGACGGCGGGGTCGACGTGCGGCTGTCGTGGCTGGCCGACCGCGTGGAGATCGTGGTGAGCAACGGCTTCGGCACCGCCGCCAGGCCACCCGCGGGCGGGCACGGACTGATCGGAATGCGCGAACGGGCGCAGCTGGTGGGCGGTACGCTCGTGGCCGGACCGGATTCCGGTTCGTTCGTCGTCAGGGCCACCCTGCCGATCGGGTCGGCCCTCGCGCGCTGACCCGCCGTCGACCCGCAGGAGGTCCCCATGATCAAGGTCGTGCTCGTCGACGACCAGGCACTGTTCCGGGCGGGCATCCGCATGCTCGTCGCGTCGCAGCCCGACATGGACGTCGTCGGCGAGGCCGGCGACGGCCGGGAGGCGCTCGAGGTGGTCGCCCGCACGCGGCCCGACGTGGTGCTGATGGACATCCGGATGCCCGTGATGGACGGCCTGACCGCGACCGCCGAATTGCTGAAGCAGCCCGCCGCGCCGCGCATCGTGATGCTCACGACGTTCGACCTCGACGAGGCCGCAGCAAGGGCGATCCAGCAGGGGGCGAGCGGCTTCCTGCTGAAGGACGCCGACCCCGAGTTCCTGCTCGCCGCGATCCGCACCGTGGATTCGGGGTCGAGCGTGATCGCGGCAGCGGCGACGCGCGACCTGTTCGCGCACTTCACCGCCGAGACCAAGCCGGTGCCGCCCCAGTACGGCGAGCTCACCGACCGCGAGCGGGAGATCTTCGCGCTCGCCGCCCGTGGGCTGTCGAACTCCGAGATCGCCGCGCGGGAGTTCCTGAGCGAGGCCACGGTCAAGACGCACATCAGCCGCATCCTGCAGAAGCTGATGCTGCGCGACCGCGTGCAGCTGGTGGTGTTCGCCTTCGAGCACGGGCTCGCCTGACCCACTCAGGCACGGACGCAGATCATCCTGCCGATGTACGGCGGATGCTCCCCGGGGGCGATGTGCGCCACCGCACAGCGGAAATAGCGTCGAAGTCATGGAGATCACGACCTCGGACCTCGGCCTCGCCGCCCGTGTCCAGAACCTCACCAAGACCTACGGCGCGGGCGACGCCGGCGTGCGGGCACTCGACGGGATCAGCGTCGGCGTGCGCCGTGGACAGTTCACGGCGATCATGGGTCCTTCGGGCTCGGGCAAGTCGACGCTGATGCACATCATGGCCGGCCTTGACACCCCCACCGAGGGGCGCGCGTGGATCGGCGACACCGAGATCACCGGACTGGGCGACCTCGAACTGACGATCCTGCGCCGCCGCCGGGTCGGCTTCATCTTCCAGGCCTTCAACCTGGTTCCCACGCTCGATGCGCTGGGCAACATCCTGCTGCCGTTCGAGCTCGACGGACGCCGGCCTTCGGCGATCGAACGCGCACGGATCGACGGCCTCATCGACACGCTCGGGCTCGGTTCCCGTCTCACCCACCGTCCGCACGAGCTGTCGGGCGGACAGCAGCAGCGCGTCGCCATCGCCCGTGCGCTCGCCACCGCGCCCGATCTCGTCTTCGCGGACGAGCCCACCGGCAACCTCGACTCGGCGACAGGTCGCGAGGTGCTGCAGCTGCTCGCCACCGCCAGTCGCGAGCACGGTCAGTCGATCGCCATGGTCACCCACGACGCCGTCGCGGCCAGCCACGCCGATCGCGTGCTGTTCCTCGGCGACGGCCGCATCGTCGCCGACCATCCGCAGCAGAGCGCCGAGCAGATCTCGTCGTACATGCTCGCGACGGAGGTGGCGGCATGACGCCCGCAGGCGCGGCCGTCGCGGTGTCGCGGTTCGATCTCGAGCGGCCCGCCCGCGCACGCCTGGGGTGGCTGCGCGAGCGGGGCATGGGAGCCAGCATCCTCGTCTCGGCGCTGACGGCCGCGTTCGGAGTCATCCTCGTCGAGGTGACCGCCTACATCGGCGCATATCTGCAGGCCGATCCGTACATCGGAGACAGCGAGACGCTCGCCATCGTGGTGATCATCCTCTCGGCGCTGTTGACGGCGGTCGCGATGTACGTCGCGGCGATCGTCACGGCGAACACGTTCTCGACGATCATCGCGGGGCGCACCAGGCGCATCGCGATGATGCGGCTGATCGGGGCGTCGGCGCGTTCGCAGCGCTCCGAGGTCTCGGGGCAGGGCTTCGTCGTCGGCGTGATCGGCGCGGGCATCGGCCTCGTCGTCGGGGTGGCGGCGTCGGCCGCGGGGATGCTGGTGGGCGACCGCCTGCTCAACGGCGCCCCCGAGGGCTTCAGCCTGATGCAGCCCGGCCTGCTGCTGCCGGTCGTCGGAGTCGCGCTGACCACCTGGCTCGCCGCGTGGGTCGGCTCGCGCCGGGTGCTGACCGTCACGCCGCTGCAGGCGCTGGGAGGTTCGGTCGAGCGCACGCACGACGACGTGGCGTCGCACCGTGGCCGGCATGTCGGCGCGCTGCTGATGCTCATCCTGGGGGCCGCGCTGCTGGTGTTCGGTGTGATGGTGGGGCTGGTCACACCCCTGGGTGTGGTCATCGCCTTCGTGGGAGGGGTGCTGTCGTTCACCGGCCTGACCCTGGGCGCGGCGATGGTGATGCCGCCGATCCTGCGGCTGGTCGGCCGGATGTTCGGCGGTTCGGCGACCGCACGTCTCGCCGCCGAGAACGCACTGCGGTACCCGGAGCGCTCGAGTCGCATGGCGATCGGCGTCGTCATGGGGGTGACGCTGGTGACGATGTTCGCCGTCGCTCTGGAATCCACCAAGGCGCTGATGAGCCGACAGAGCGATGAAGCCTCGCTCGGCGACACCTTCGTCGTGCTCGACGGGTTCGCGGCGGTGATGATGGTGCTGGTCGCGGTCTCGGGCGTGATCGCGGCGGTCGGCCTGGTTAATCTGCTGACGATCGGCGTCGTGCAGCGTCGGCGCGAGCTGGGGCTGCTGCGGGCCATCGGCCTGACGGGCGGGCAGGTGCGTCGGATGGTGCTGCTGGAGGCCGTGCACATCACGGTGGCTGCGACCGTGACCGGCCTGCTGCTGGGGATCGTGTACGGCTGGGTCGCGGCGCAGTCGCTGCTGGGCTCGGTGCCGGTGCTGCCCGACTTCGAGCCGGCCGGGCTCGTGTATCCGGCCGTGCCGTGGCTGCCGGTGGTGATCATCGTGCTCGCGACAGCCGTGCTCACGGTCGTCGCCGCGGTCACCCCGACGCGGCTGGCCACCCGGGTCGCCCCGGTCGAGGCGCTCGCCGCGGCCTGACTCCTTCCCCCCCCGCACCGGAACGGATGCAGGTCGATTGAACACTTGTGAGCCGACACGCCGAAGAATCTCCCTGCATCCGTTCAGACTCCCTGCATCCGTTCCCGAAGTCGCTGGCGAATAGGCTGAGCGGATGCCGTTCTCGCAGTCGTCGTACCAGGTCCGTTTCGAGTGGGGGATCGAGGGGCTCGCGCGGCTCGCCCCCGCCGACGTGGTGGTGGTCGTCGACGTGCTGCGGTTCTCGTCGACGATGGCGGATGCTGTCGCCGGCGCCCCCGTCGCGCTGGAGCGCGCCCGCGCCTGGTCGTCCAACGGGGCGGCCGTCGCCGCAGCCGCACAGGGGGATCAGGGTGACCCGGTCGTGGTGCTCGGCGGCATCCGAAACGCGGCGGCGACGGCCCGCGCGGTCATGACCCTGCAGGAGCGTCGCGGTGCGCGCACCTCGGTGAACGTGATCGCGGCCGGCGAGCTGACCGGGGCGGGCGCGCTGCGCTTCGCGGTGGAGGATCAGCTCGGCGCCGGCGCGGTGATCGCCGCGCTCTCCGACCTCGGGATCGATCACTCCTCGCCCGAGGCCGCTGCCGCGGGGGAATCGTTCCGGTCGCTGCGTCGCGGGCTGCGGCACCTGCTGATAGGCAGCGCGTCGGGGCGGGAGCTGGCAGAGGGCGTCGCGTCGACCGAGCGGATGCTGGCCGATGGCATCCGCCCTGCCACGGTCGAGGAGTGCGCCGAGCTCGACGCCGGCGATGCGGTTCCCGTGCTGCGCGACGGTTCGTTCGAACCCTTCGCCTGAGCGGTCGCCCGGCCCTCGTTCGGCGCGGGCACCGCGGAACATGCCGCCATCCGCATAGAGTTGCGCCATGAGGTACCTCCCCGCGCTCGTGCTCGACGCCGTCCTGGTGCTCGTCTTCGCGGCGATCGGCCGCGCCTCGCACAATGAGGATCCGCTGGGGTTCCTGCTCACGGCCTGGCCGTTCCTCGTCGCGCTCGTCGTCGGGCACGCGCTCGCCGCGCTCGTGCCGGCGCGCCCGCGACGGCCGTGGTCGCTCGGGTGGGGTGTGATCGTGTGGATCGTCACCGTCACTGGAGGGATGCTGCTGCGCGTCGCCACCGGAGATACGGCCGAGACGCCGTTCATCATCGTGGCCACGCTGGTGCTCGGCGCGTTCCTGCTCGGATGGCGTCTGATCACCCTGCTCGTGCGCCGGTTCCGCCCGCCCACTGATGCGCGGCCGGCGGAGTCGGACGCCGGAGAGCACTGACCGGACTCAGCGGGGAAGCTGCGCAGCCAGACGATCCGCGGCCGTGATCTCACGACGACGCCACTCGAACAGGTAGCGGCGGTCGAAGCGCCGCGAGCACTTCGCGCACGAGGTCTCGCGGGCGGGACGCCGATGCCGGTAGGCGATGTGACCCGATGGGCATCGGCCGATCCACGGCGCGAGCTCTGTCGCGGTCTCGCCGTGATGCGTGGTGCCGCCGACGTAGCCGAGGTCGCGGGCGATGTGCTTCCACTCCGGCCCGTGACCGGCGGTATGCCCGGCGAGCGCGTGCGCCACCTCGTGCAGCAGAGTCTGATGGATCTCGTCGTCGTCGAACCGGGCGGCCAGGTAGCGCGACACCGTGATGCGCTTGCGCTGATAGTCGCACAGACCCGCGCGCCGCTTGGCGTGGTCGAAGTCGAACGTCCACGTGTCGTCGAGGTGCAAGCTGATCAGCGCCTCACCCCAGACCCGCACGCGATTCAGATCAGCCATGAGATCAGATTAGGGTTCACATCCGACATCGGGATCTTCGGCTCGCCTGCGCTCGCTCAGGAACCGGCCACCCCGGTCAGACGAGCACGCCCGGTGTCGTCGTGCTGCGCCGCTCTGCGGCCTCGATGGCCCGCAGCGCCTTCTCGAGCTCGGTGTCGTCGGCGCCGGCCGAGCGCCGCAGGAACAGCGACTGCTTGAAGCTGTCGCGCGCCGAATCGAAGTCGCCCGCCTCGTAGGCGTTCTTGCCGTGGTGCTGGTACGCGAAAGCGGCGATGCCGGCCCAGCCCTGGCCCTCAGCCTCGTGCGCACAGGTCGCCAGCTCCTGCGCGGCTGCGGCGTGCGCGCCGCGGTTCTGCAGCACGGTGGCGTGCAGCACGCGGGCCCGCAGCAGATCCTTGCGTGTGCCGGCCATGCGGGCCTGGCGAACGGTCTCGTCGGCGAGTTCGAGGGCCTCGTCGAGGCGGTCCAGCACCTTCAGCAGCCAGACCCGCTCCAGCAGCACCGGGAGGCTGCGCTGATGCTCGATCTCCTCGAGGCGCATCGCGCACTCGCGCTCGTCGATCAGCTCACGAAGGGTCTCTGGGTCGTATCCCCGGATCAAATTCACGACGATGGCTCCTCTCCGCGACCGCACTCCGCGACCGTGCTCCGCGACGGTACTGACAGTCTGCCTCGCCGATCCGCGAACGAGTCGAGCCACGCCCTGCAAGGTGGTCTTGCGCTCTGAAACCAAGTCTCCCGCTTCATCCCATTCGTTGTCCTCTTCGTGACCGATTTCAGCACGCCGGTCGGCTATTACCTCGCAACGCGTTCTCCCGAGCGGGTTCTCGGCATCGAATACCCGGTTGAGACCCGCTTCAGCGCAGGAACAGGCCGGCGTCGGGGCGCGGGGATGCCACCGCGTCGGCATCCGTCACGATCGTCGCCCCGCGGGCGAAGGCGGCGACTTCGTCGCCCTGCGCGATCTTCGCCGGGTGCGGGCCGGCGGCCAGCATCCGCGGTAGCCATTCGGTCGGCAGCGATGACGCCGACGCGACCAGCACCAGGTTGCCGAACCGGCGCCCCTTGAGCACCTGCGTGTCGGCGAGCAGCGCCACCTCGGGGAACACGGTCGACACCGTCGCGACCTGCCGTCGGGCGAATGCCAGGCCGGGCCCGTCGGCGACGTTCACCAGCAGCACGCCGCTCGGCGCGAGCAGCGCGGAGATCTCGCGGTAGAACTCGACGCTGGTCAGGTGCGCAGGGGTCTGCGCGCCCGAGAACACGTCGGAGACGACCAGGTCGCAGTGGCCGGTCAGCGCCGGCGGCAGGCGACGCAGGCCCTCGCGCGCGTCGCCGATGCGGATGCGCACGGCGGCACCTCGCGGCAGCGGCAGGTGCTCGCGCACGAGGGCGACCAGCGGCTCCTCGAGTTCGATGACCTGCTGGCGGGATCCGGGCCGGGTGGCGGCGATGTAGCGGGGGATCGTCAGTGCGCCGGCGCCGAGATGCACCGCGCTGAGTGGGGCGGATGCCGATGCGCCGAGCTGATCGATGACCGCGCCCATGCGCACGATGTACTCGAAGTGCAGGTGGGTCGGGTCGTCGAGGTCGACGTGCGACTGCGGTGTGCCGTCGACGATCAGCTCGAAGCCGCTCGTGAACTCGGATGCCGCGATCTCGGCGGTCCCGCCGTGGTCGAGCCGCACGCGCGGGTTCTCGGTGTCGCGCCCGCGTGCCCTGCCCATCGTCCGAGCCTATCCGGCCATGGTCCGAGCCGAGCCGGTTCGCACCCGCTCAGCCCGAGCAGGTCTCCTGGTTCAGGTCGATGCCGCTGATCTGCTCCGAGAGAACGGTCTCGTCCGGCGGGGTCGCCGACGCCGTGGGCGTCGGCGACCCGGAGGGCTCGGGTGCCGCGGACTCCTCGGGCTCGGTCTGCTCCTCGGCCACCGCGCCGCCGTGGTTGCTCGCCTTGCCGGTGATCCGCATCGACTGCCCGGCGATGATCGCCTCCCACATCGGCGCGGCGGCGGTCTCGTTCGCCACGACCCGCCCGGAGTCGGCGGGATCATCGAGGGTCGGGTACTGCAGGAAGACGAAATCGTCGAAGGGCACGTCGTTCAGCGCCAGCGCGAGCTGTGCCATCCGCACAGGATCGGCGAGCGTGTCGCTGGGGTCGACGTTGTCGGCGACGACGCTCGCGAGGCGCATCAGCGTGGGCACGTCGGTGAGCGTCTCGCTGCTGAGCACCTTCTTCGCCAGACGCGACATGTACTGCTGCTGGTTCGAGATGCGCGCCAGGTCGCTGCCGTCGCCGATGCCCTTGCGCACCCGGATGAACTGCAGCGCGTCGTACCCCGAGATGGTGCGCATGCCGGCCGGCCAGTCCAAACCGGTCTCGCGGTCCTTCAGGCCGCCGGCGCCGATGCAGACCGGAACCCCGCCGATGGCATCCGTGATCTTCATCACGCCGTCGAAGCTCAGCTTCGCGGCGAAGCCGATCGGGATGTCGCTCAGCTCGGTCACCGTCTTCGCGACGCACGAGAGTCCGCCGTGCTGGAAGACGCTGTTGATGGGCGCCTTCGCCAGTGCGGCTGCCACGGTGCCGTCCTCCCGGGTGCACTCGGGCACCTCGAGCATCAGATCGCGCGGCAGTGACACGACGGTCACCTTGCGCGGGGCGGCTGAGACGTGCACGAGCAGGTTGACGTCGTTGCGGATGCCCTCTTCGCCGACGCACCGCTCGCCGAGCCGCTCGGTAGACACCGCCCCGCATTCGTCGGTTCCGACGAGCAGCACCGCGAACTCGCCGGGGTACTCGCCGAGCGAAGGAGGGGCGACCGACGGGGCGTCCTCGAGGGTCACGGCGTCCTCGCCCACCCTGTTGATCAGATCGACCACGATGAAGCCGGCCACGGCCACGGCCGAGACGGTGATCACCGCGAGGGCGATTCCCAGCATCCGAAGCAGCGAGCCGGCCGCCGTCGGCGTGCGCTGCGGCGCATGTCGTGCCAGGGGAGTGCGCGTCATGAGCACAGACCCTACCGCCGTCACCCCCGGGAGGCCTGGCAAAGCCGATACCGGATCGCAACGCGCCGGGGTTTGGAATCCGTCGGCGGCGTCGGATCATCACGTGTGAGGGAGCGATGTCGCCCCGATCCGCGCAACGTAGCGTTCACAAGAGAGGTTCATCATGACCCACAGCCCCCTGCGCAGGCGAGGGATCGCCCTTGCCGCCGGAGTCGCCGTCGCAGCCATCGCGCTGACCGGCTGCGTCGCCAGCGAGCGCGATGACAGCGGAGGCGACGACGCGGCCGCCGACGTCGACACCACGTTCGTGTTCGCGGCCTCGTCCGACCCCCAGGGTCTCGACCCGTCGGTCGCCCAGGACGGCGAGACCTTCCGCGTCTCCCGCCAGATCTTCGAGGGCCTCGTCGGCACGGAGCCCGGCACGGCCGACCCGGCACCCCTGCTCGCCGAGGAGTGGGACTCGTCCGAGGACGGCATGTCGCACACCTTCACGCTGAAGCAGGACGTCACCTTCCACGACGGCACCCCGTTCAACGCCGAGGCCGTGTGCTTCAACTTCGAGCGCTGGTACAACTGGACCGGCGTGCTGGCCTCCGAGGCCGTCGGCTACTACTACAACAAGCTCTTCAAGGGCTACTCGTCGAACCCGCAGGACGCCGTCTACAAGTCGTGCACCCCGGACGGCGACGACAAGGTCACGATCGAGCTGAACAAGCCGTTCGCGGGCTTCGTGGCATCCCTCTCGCTCCCCGCATTCGCGATGCAGAGCCCTTCGGCTCTCGAGGAGTTCAGCGCAGACGAGGTCGGCGGCACCGCCGAGGCGCCCACGCTCTCCGAATACGCGAAGGGGCACCCCGTCGGCACCGGTCCGTTCCAGTTCGACTCGTGGGCGCCGGGTGAGAACGTCACCCTGACCGCGAACGCCGACTACTGGGGCGAGCAGGGTCAGATCGAGGAGATCATCTTCCGGGTCATCGATGACCCGACCGCCCGCCGCCAGGCACTCGAGGCCGGCGACATCGACGGCTACGACCTGGTCGGTCCCGCCGACACGCAGGCTCTCGCCGACGACGGCTTCACGATGGTGTCCCGCCCGCCGTTCACGATCCTCTACCTGGCGTTCAACCAGGCGGTCCCGGAGCTGCAGGACATCAAGGTGCGTCAGGCGCTGTCGTACGCGGTCGACAAGGACGCGCTGATCAAGCAGGTCCTGCCGGAGGGCACCGAGAAGGCGACTCAGTTCGTGCCGCCGGTCGTCAACGGCTACAACGAAGACGTCACCACCTACGAGTACGACGCCGACAAGGCGAAGTCGCTGCTCGAAGAGGCCGGCTACACGGCCGACAACCCGCTCGCGCTGACCTTCAACTACCCGGTCAACGTCTCGCGTCCGTACATGCCGGACCCCGAGCAGATCTTCACCGTGCTGGCCAAGCAGCTCGAGGAGGTCGGTGTGAAGATCACCCCCGAGACCGACGCGTGGAGCCCGGACTACCTCGAGAAGATCACGGCAGGGTCGGACCACGGCATCCACCTGCTCGGCTGGACCGGTGACTACAACGACACCGACAACTTCGTCGGCGTCTTCTTCGGCCAGAAGAGCGCGGAGTGGGGCTTCGACAACCCCGAGCTGTTCAAGGCCCTCTCGGATGCCCGTGGCGTCTCCAGCCTGGAGGACCAGACGGCGCTCTACGAGGCCATCAATGAGCAGGTCGCCGAGTTCATCCCGGGTGTCCCGATCGCGCACCCGGCGCCGACGCTGGCCTTCAGCCCGCGTGTGGAGAGCTACCCGGCGAGCCCGGTGAACGACGAGGTCTTCACGGACATCGTCCTCACCGAGTAACCCCGCCCGCTCTGACCCCGGGTCCTCCCCGCGCGCGATCCGCGCGGGGAGGACCCCATACCCGGAGACCCCTTTGCTGCGAACAATCGGCAAGCGGCTTCTGCTGCTCATCCCTACCCTCTTCGGCCTCAGCGTGCTGCTCTTCGCCTGGGTCCGCGCTCTCCCCGGAGGGCCGGCGATCGCCCTTCTCGGTGAGAAGGCGACACCCGAGGCGATCGCGGAGGTCAACGAACTTTATGGCTTCAACCGTCCGCTGTACGAGCAGTACTTCGTCTGGGTGGGGCGCCTGCTCCAAGGCGACTTCGGCTCGTCGATTGTCACGGGGCGACCTGTCACGGAGGAGTTCTTCCGGCGCTTCCCCGCGACGATCGAGCTGAGCGTTCTGGCGCTGATCTTCGCGATCGGCGTCGGCGTGCCCCTCGGCTACTGGGCGGCGCGCCGGCACGGCAAGTGGACCGACCACACCGCCGTCGTGTTCAGCCTGATCGGCATCACGATCCCGGTGTTCTTCCTGGCGTTCATCCTGAAGTACATCTTCGCCGTGCAGCTGGGCTGGCTGCCCTCCGACGGGCGCCAGAGCGCGCGAATAGATGCCACGCACGTCACCGGCTTCTACGTCTGGGACGGGATAATCACGGGCGAGTTCGATGCCGCCTGGAATGCCGTCACCCACCTGATCCTGCCGGCGCTCGCACTGGGCACGATCCCGCTGGCGATCATCGTGCGGATCACCAGGGCGAGCGTGCTCGAGGTGCAGAACGCCGACTACGTGCGCACCGGCCGGGCCAAGGGCCTCGCGGTGCCGACGCTGCGCAACCGGTTCATCCTGCGCAACGCGATGCTGCCGGTGATCACGATCATCGGCCTGCAGACGGGCCTGCTGATCTCGGGCGCGGTCCTCACCGAGACCGTCTTCGCGTTCCCGGGCATCGGATCGTTCCTCGCCCGTTCGATCTTCTCCCGTGACTTCCCGGTGCTGCAGGGCTTCATCATCTTCATCGCGATCGCGTACGCGCTGATCAACCTGGCGGTGGACGTGTCGTACAGCCTGATCGATCCGAGAGTGAGGGTTCAGTGATGAGTGCAGTGCTCCCACCCGCACAGGGCCCGAGCGGGCCGGGCGACGGTGCCCCCGATGCACCCGAGACCGTCACCGTCGCCCAGGCCGATCTGCACAAGAACGGCAGCTTCTGGAGCGACGTCTTCCGACGTCTCCGCCGCAACCCCACGGCATGGATCGGCGCGGCGATCGTGTTCGTCTTCCTCGCCGTGGCGCTGCTGGCGCCGATCATCGCCCCGTATCCCGAGACGGCGCTGCCGGGCACCGAGTACATCACCCCGACCCACATCCCCGGTCCCGGTGAGCTGCCGCAGTTCCCGCTCGGACTCGACCGCTTCGGCGGCGACGTGCTCTCCAAGCTCATCTGGGGTGCGCAGGCATCGCTGATGGTCGGTGTGGTCTCGACCGCGCTCGGCCTGGTCGGCGGCATGCTGCTCGGCCTGATCGCCGGTACGTTCGGCGGCTGGGTCGACACGACGATCATGCGGATCGTCGACATCATCCTGTCGGTGCCGAACCTGCTGCTGGCGGTGTCGATCGCCGCGATCCTGGGGCAGACCCCGTCGGCGGTGATGATCGCCATCGGTGCGTCTCAGGTGCCGATCTTCGCGCGTCTGCTGCGCGCGTCGATGCTGCAGCAGCGCACCAGCGAGTACGTGCTGTCGGCGCAGACCCTCGGGCTCGGGCGCGGACGCATCACCATGTCGCACGTGCTGCCGAACGCGATCGGTCCGGTCATCGTGCAGGCGACGCTCACGCTGGCGACGGCGGTGATCGACGCCGCAGCGCTGTCGTTCCTCGGTCTCGGCGGCGGACGCCCCGAGACGGCCGAGTGGGGTCGGATGCTGACCTACGCGCAGAGTGAGCTGGCGATCGCCCCCTGGCTGGCGTTCTTCCCAGGCATCTGCATCGCCGTGACCGCTCTGGGCTTCACCCTCTTCGGCGAGGCCCTGCGTGAGGCGATGGACCCGAGGACGCGGGCCCGATGAAGGACGCGAGCGCGATGAACGTGAAGGAGATGCGGATGGACGGCCAGCCGCTGCTGCAGGTGTCGGGTCTGGCGGTGGACTTCGCGACCATGGACGGTGTCGTGCATGCCGTCGAGGGTGTCGACCTCGAGATCGCCCCCGGCGAGACCGTCGCGATCGTCGGCGAGTCCGGATCGGGCAAGTCGACCACCGCGATGGCCGTGATCGGCCTGCTCGCCTCCGGCGGGCGGGTGGCCGGCGGCAGCATCCGACTCGACGGTCGTGAACTCGTCGGCGCATCGGAGAGCGAGCTGCGCCAGATCCGCGGCCGTGACATCGGCATGGTCCCGCAGGACCCGATGTCGAACCTCAACCCCGTGGCGAAGATCGGCACGCAGGTGGCCGAGACGCTGCTCGCGCACGGTCTCGCCACGCGCGGCGACGTGAAGCAGAAGGTGATCGAGGCGCTGTCGGCGGCGGGTCTTCCCGATCCCGAGCGGCGGGCCAAGCAGTACCCGCATGAGCTGTCGGGCGGGCTGCGTCAGCGGGCGCTGATCGCGATCGGCCTCGCCTGCCGGCCCCGGCTGCTGATCGCCGACGAGCCGACCAGCGCGCTGGATGTCACCGTGCAGCAGACGATCCTCGATCAGCTCGACGAGATGACCAGGGAGCTCGGCACCGCCGTGCTGCTGATCACGCACGATCTGGGGCTGGCCGCCGAGCGCGCGCAGCGCGTGGTCGTCATGCACCGCGGTCGCGTGGTCGAGCAGGGTGATGCGCGCCAGATCCTCGAGGATCCGCAGCATCCGTACACGCAGAGCCTGGTCAGTGCTGCGCCGTCGATCGCCGCGGCGCGGCTGCAGCCGGAGGTCTTCGATGCTTCGACAGGCTCAGCAACCCAGGGTCTTGGTGGGGCTGAGGACGGCGCGCCACGGGCATCCGATGTCGCGGCCGGCGACCACATCGTCGAGATCGAGGGACTGCGCAAGGTGTACCCGGTGCGCGGCCGCGGCGACGACTTCGTCGCCGTCGACGACGTCTCGCTCGCCATCCCGCGCGGCAAGACCGTCGCGATCGTGGGGGAGTCGGGGTCGGGCAAGACCACGACGGCTCGGATGCTGTTGAAGCTGATCGAGCCGACCGCGGGCACCATCCGCTTCGAGGGGCACGACATCGCCACGCTCGACAAGGCGCAGGCGCGGGAGTTCCGCCAGCGGGTGCAGCCGATCTTCCAGGACCCGTACTCGAGCCTGAACCCGATGTTCACGATCGGACGCCTGATCGGCGAGCCGCTGGAGTTCTACAAGCGCGGCAATCGCGCTGAACGCCGGGCGCGGGTGCTCAAGCTGCTCGACGACGTCGCGCTGCCGGCATCCATGATGCAGCGCTACCCGGCGGAGCTCTCGGGCGGGCAGCGGCAGCGCGTCGCCATCGCGCGCGCCCTCGCCCTCTCGCCCGACCTGATCGTGTGCGACGAGCCGGTCTCGGCGCTGGACGTGCTGGTGCAGGATCAGATCCTCACGCTGCTCGGTGACCTGCAGAAGGAGTACGGACTCAGCTACCTGTTCATCTCGCACGACCTCGCGGTGGTGCGGCTGATCAGCGACTACGTGTGCGTGATGAAGGACGGTGCGCTGGTCGAGGCGGCGACCAGCGAGGAGATCTTCACCAATCCGCGCGACCCGTACACCCGCCGACTGCTGAGCTCGATCCCGGGGAACGAGCTCGGCATCGCGTCGTGAGCGCATCATGATGCGTTGACTGCGCATCATGATGCACATAGCCTGAAGGCATGCGCACGACGGTGAACATCGACGATGACCTCCTCGCCAAGATCAAGGTGATCGCGGCGACGAAGCACGCTGCGCTCGGCGATATCGTGGACGACGCGCTGCGTGAGTACCTCGCCGAACGGGCGAAACCTGTCGCCGACTTCTCATGGGCGGATGTCGCGATCGAGGTCCCGGGTGATCAGGGGATGCGCCCGGGCATCAACTGGCGCAGCAACTCGGCCATGCTCGATGCGATGGAAGATCTGTGATCCTCCTCGACGTCAACGTCTGGATTCCGATGCTGCGGATCGGGCATCCGCAGCATGATCTCGTGACTCGCTGGTCGGCGTCGGTGCAAGCGGACGGTGAGCTCATAGGCATCTCAGAGCTGGCACTCTCGGGGGCGGTGCGGCTCATGACGCATCCGCGGGTGTTCGTGCCGCCGTCGGACCCGGTCACGGCGATGGATTCCTGTGCGCGCGCCCTCGCCGCGCCCGGATCGCGCGTGGTGCGACCGGGGGAACGGCACTGGCGGATCTTCGACCGGCTGGTGCGGCAGGCATCCGCCCGCGGCAACGATGTTCCGGATGCCTATCACGCGGCTCTTGCGATCGAGCACGGCGCCACCTTGGCGTCGTTCGACAGAGGGCTGGCGCGTTTCGAGGGGCTGCGTCTGGTCGATCCGTCGGCGGAGTGATCGCGGGGGATGCCATTACCGCAGGTTCTCGGATTGGTCAAGGATCGCGCTTGCCATGTCGAAAGATCCGGCTTATAGTTAGTAGTTGCGCTCGCTTCTCCGTGCCCTCATATGGTGGTCGGCATCTCGTTGAGTTCTCGAGCGTGCACTCCACCTGACGTCTAGGAATCGACCAGCCCCTGCCCGGGCTCACGGAGGTTACTCCCTTGGCTGCTGCTCGCAACGCATCCACATCCACCACCAACAAGAACGGCCGCGGGGTTCCCCGTCTCTCGTTCGCCAAGATCTCCGACACGCTGACGGTCCCCGACCTTCTGGCGCTGCAGACCGAGTCGTTCGGCTGGCTCGTCGGCAACGACGCCTGGAAGGCTCGTGTCGCCGAGGCCAAGAAGGCCGGCCGCACCGACGTCTCCGAGGTGTCGGGTCTGGGTGAGATCTTCGAGGAGATCTCCCCGATCGAAGACCTCGGCGAGACGATGCAGCTCTCGTTCACGAACCCGTACCTCGAGCCCGAGAAGTACTCGATCGACGAGTGCAAGGAGCGCGGCAAGACCTACGCCGCGCCGCTGTACGTCGAGGCCGAGTTCATGAACCACCAGACCGGTGAGATCAAGACTCAGACGGTCTTCATGGGCGACTTCCCCCTGCAGACCGACAAGGGCACGTTCATCATCAACGGCTCCGAGCGCGTCGTCGTCTCGCAGCTGGTGCGCTCGCCCGGTGTCTACTTCGACAAGACCCCCGACAAGACCAGTGACAAGGACATCGTCACCGCCCGCGTCATCCCCAGCCGCGGTGCCTGGCTCGAGTTCGAGATCGACAAGCGCGACCAGGTCGGCGTGCGCATCGACCGCAAGCGCAAGCAGTCCGTCACCGTCTTCCTGAAGGCGCTGGGCATGACCAGCGAGGAGATCCTCGCCGAGTTCGCCGGCTTCCCCTCCATCGAGGAGACCCTCGCGAAGGACACCATCCTCACCCAGGAAGACGCGCTGCGCGACATCTACCGCAAGCTGCGTCCGGGCGAGCAGGTCGCCGCCGAGGCCGCGCGCTCGCTGCTGGACAACTTCTACTTCAACCCGAAGCGCTACGACCTGGCCAAGGTGGGTCGCTACAAGATCAACCAGAAGCTCGGCGTCGCAGCTCCGCTGACCGACTCGGTGCTCACGCGCGACGACATCGTCGCCACGATCAAGTACATGGTGCGCCTGCACCGCGGTGACGAGACGTTCGAGGGCATCCGCGGCGGCAAGAAGGCCGAGATCCGCATCGCCACCGACGACATCGACAACTTCGGCAACCGTCGCATCCGCGCCGTCGGCGAGCTCATCCAGAACCAGGTCCGCACGGGTCTGTCGCGTATGGAGCGCGTCGTCCGCGAGCGCATGACCACGCAGGACATCGAGGCGATCACCCCGCAGACCCTGATCAACGTGCGTCCCGTCGTGGCCGCGATCAAGGAGTTCTTCGGCACCTCGCAGCTGTCGCAGTTCATGGATCAGAACAACCCGCTCGCGGGTCTGACCAACAAGCGCCGTCTGTCGGCCCTCGGCCCCGGTGGTCTCTCGCGTGACCGCGCCGGCGTCGAGGTGCGAGACGTGCACCCCTCGCACTACGGCCGCATGTGCCCGATCGAGACGCCGGAAGGCCCGAACATCGGTCTGATCGGTGCGCTCGCGACCTTCGCGCGCATCAACTCGTTCGGCTTCATCGAGACCCCGTACCGCAAGGTCGAGGATGGCGTGGTCACCGAGCAGATCGACTACCTCACGGCGGCCGAAGAGGTCGACTTCAACATCGCGCAGGCAAATGCGCCGCTCGACGCGAAGAACAAGTTCCGTGAGAGCCACGTGCTCGCCCGCCCCCGCGGCGGAAGCGGTGAGGTCGACCTGTTCCTGCCCGAGGAGATCGGCTACATGGACGTCTCCCCGCGCCAGATGGTGTCGGTGGCGACCTCGCTCGTGCCGTTCCTCGAGCACGACGACGCGCAGCGCGCGCTCATGGGCGCCAACATGCAGCGCCAGGCCGTGCCGCTGCTGCGCTCGGACTCGCCGCTGGTCGGCACCGGTATGGAGGGCTACACGGCCATCGACGCCGGTGACGTCGTCACCGCCGCCAAGGCCGGTGTGGTCAGCGAGGTCTCGGCCGACAAGGTCGTGGTCATGCTCGACGAGGGTGGCACCCAGGAGTACCACCTGCGCAAGTTCGACCGCTCGAACCAGGGCACCTCGTACAACCAGCGCGTGATCGTGAACGCCGGTGAGCGCGTGGAGGCCGGCGAGGTCATCGCCGACGGCCCCGCCACCGAGAACGGCGAGCTCGCGCTCGGCAAGAACCTGCTGGTCGCGTTCATGCCGTGGGAGGGCCACAACTTCGAGGACGCCATCATCCTCAGCCAGGAGCTGGTGAAGGACGACACCCTCTCGTCGATCCACATCGAGGAGTACGAGGTCGACGCCCGCGACACCAAGCTGGGCAAGGAGGAGATCACCCGTGACCTCCCCAACGTCAGCCCCGAGCTGCTGAAGGACCTCGACGAGCGCGGCATCATCCGCATCGGCGCCGAGGTCCGCCCCGGCGACATCCTGGTCGGCAAGGTCACCCCGAAGGGTGAGACCGAGCTCTCGGCCGAGGAGCGCCTGCTGCGCGCCATCTTCAACGAGAAGAGCCGCGAGGTTCGCGACACCTCGCTGAAGGTGCCGCACGGTGAGCAGGGCACGATCATCGCCGTCAAGGAGTTCAACGCCGAAGAGGGCGACGACGAGCTGGGCTCGGGCGTCAACCGCCGCGTCGTGGTGTACATCGCCCAGAAGCGCAAGATCACCGAGGGCGACAAGCTCGCCGGCCGTCACGGCAACAAGGGCGTCATCGCGAAGATCCTGCCCGTCGAGGACATGCCGTTCCTCTCGGACGGCACCCCGGTCGACGTCGTGCTGAACCCGCTCGGCATCCCCGGTCGAATGAACTTCGGCCAGGTGCTCGAGACCCACCTCGGGTGGATCGCGAAGCAGGGCTGGAAGGTCGAGGGCACTCCGGAGTGGGCTGTCAAGCTCCCCGAGGAGGCGTTCGAGGCCGCCCCCGGCACCAAGGTCGCCACCCCGGTGTTCGACGGTGCCGAGGAGCACGAGATCGCCGGTCTGCTCGACTCGACGCTCCCCACCCGCGACGGTGATCGCCTGATCGGCCGCTCCGGCAAGACGCGTCTCTTCGACGGCCGCTCCGGTGAGCCGTTCCCCGAGCCCATCTCGGTCGGCTACATGTACATCCTGAAGCTGCACCACCTCGTCGACGACAAGATCCACGCGCGCTCGACGGGTCCGTACTCGATGATCACCCAGCAGCCGCTCGGTGGTAAGGCGCAGTTCGGTGGACAGCGCTTCGGTGAGATGGAGGTGTGGGCCCTCGAGGCCTACGGTGCCGCGTACGCGCTGCAGGAGCTGCTCACGATCAAGTCCGACGACATCCTCGGCCGCGTCAAGGTCTACGAGGCGATCGTCAAGGGCGAGAACATCCAGGAGCCCGGCATCCCCGAGTCCTTCAAGGTGCTCATGAAGGAGATGCAGTCGCTCTGCCTGAACGTCGAGGTGCTCTCGGCCGACGGCACCGCCGTGAACCTGCGAGACACCGACGACGAGGCCTTCCGCGCAGCGGAAGAGCTCGGCATCAACATCTCCAGCCGTTTCGAAGCCGCCTCGATCGACGAGATCTGACCCTTCGACAAGCTCAGGGACCCAGGGTCCCACGGAACAGATTTTTTCTACACAGGAGAACCAGTGCTCGACGCAACAACTTTCGATGAGCTTCGAATCGGCCTGGCCACCGCAGAGGACATCCGCGGATGGTCCTACGGCGAGGTCAAGAAGCCCGAGACGATCAACTACCGCACGCTGAAGCCTGAGAAGGACGGCCTCTTCGGCGAGCAGATCTTCGGCCCCTCCCGCGACTGGGAGTGCGCCTGTGGCAAGTACAAGCGTGTCCGCTTCAAGGGCATCGTCTGCGAGCGCTGCGGCGTGGAGGTCACCAAGAGCTCCGTGCGCCGTGAGCGCATGGGTCACATCGAGCTGGCCGCCCCCGTGACGCACATCTGGTACTTCAAGGGTGTGCCGTCGCGTCTGGGCTACCTGCTCGACATGGCGCCGAAGGACCTCGAGAAGGTCATCTACTTCGCTGCCTACATGGTGATCTCGGTCGACGAGGATGCCCGTCACCGCGACCTGGCCACGCAGGAGAACAACATCCGGCTCGAGCTGAAGACGCTCGGCGACCGCCGCGACGCGAAGATCGCCGAGCGGATGGCCAAGCTGGAGGAGGAGCTCGCCGCCCTGGAGGCGGAGGGCGCCAAGGCCGACGCCAAGAAGAAGGTCAAGGACGCCGCCGAGAAGGAGATGACCCTCACCCGCAAGGGTGCTGACGAGGCCATCGCCAAGCTCGAGCGCGTGTGGGAGGACTTCCGCACCCTCGAGGTGGGCGCCCTGCGTCCCGAGGACGACGTCTTCCACGAGCTGCAGGACCGCTTCGGCCAGTACTTCGAGGCCCACATGGGCGCCGAGGCCATCCAGCGTCGCCTGCAGACCTTCGACCTGAAGGAAGAGGCCGACAGCCTTCACCTGCAGATCTCCGAGGGCAAGGGCCAGCGCAAGATCCGCGCGATCAAGCGCCTGAAGGTCGTCAACTCGTTCCTCGAGACCGGCATGAGCCCGGCCGCGATGGTGCTCGACGTCGTGCCGGTGATCCCGCCGGAGCTGCGTCCGATGGTTCAGCTCGACGGTGGCCGCTTCGCGACCAGCGACCTGAACGACCTGTACCGCCGCGTGATCAACCGCAACAACCGCCTTCGTCGTCTGATCGACCTCGGTGCCCCCGAGATCATCGTCAACAACGAGAAGCGGATGCTGCAGGAGGCCGTCGACGCGCTGTTCGACAACGGCCGCCGTGGTCGCCCCGTCACCGGTACCGGCAACCGCGCCCTGAAGTCCCTCAGCGACATGCTGAAGGGCAAGCAGGGTCGCTTCCGTCAGAACCTGCTCGGAAAGCGCGTCGACTACTCGGGTCGTTCGGTGATCGTCGTCGGTCCGCAGCTCAAGCTGCACCAGTGCGGTCTGCCCAAGACGATGGCGATCGAGCTGTTCAAGCCGTTCGTGATCAAGCGCCTGATCGACCTCGGTCACTCGCAGAACATCAAGGCCGCCAAGCGCGCTGTCGAGCGCATGCGCCCCGAGGTGTGGGACGTGCTCGAGGAGATCATCCGCGAGCGCCCCGTGCTGCTGAACCGTGCGCCCACGCTGCACCGTCTGGGTATCCAGGCGTTCGAGCCGCAGCTCGTCGAGGGCAAGGCCATCCAGCTGCACCCGCTCGTGTGCGCCGCGTTCAACGCGGACTTCGACGGTGACCAGATGGCTGTGCACCTGCCGCTGTCGGTCGAGGCTCAGGCCGAGGCCCGCGTGCTGATGCTGGCGTCGAACAACATCCTCAAGCCGTCGGACGGCCGTCCGGTGACCCTGCCCTCGCAGGACATGATCATCGGTCTGCACCACCTGACCACGGTCAAGGAGGGCGCAGCCGGTGAGGGTCGTGCGTTCGGCTCGGTCTCCGAGGCCGTCCTGGCGAAGGACGAGGGCACCCTCGACCTGCAGGCCAAGGTTCGCATCCGCATCCCCGGTCTCACCTTCCTCGAGGGTGAGGCTCCCGAGGGCTACGAGCGTCACGGCCTCGTCGACGCCTCGCTCGGTCAGGCGATCTTCAACGACGCGCTTCCGAAGGGCTACCCCTTCGTGCGCGGCGTCGCCGACAAGGGCAAGCTGTCGCAGATCGTGAACAAGCTGGCCGAGGAGTACCCCAAGGTCGAGACGGCCGCCACGCTGGACCGCATCAAGGATGCCGGTTTCCACTGGGCGACCCGCTCGGGTGTCACCGTCGCGCTGAGCGACATCCTCACCCCGCCGAACAAGGCCGAGATCGTCGCGACCTACGAGAAGCAGGCCGCGAAGGTCCAGTCGCAGTACGACAAGGGTCTGACCACCGACGCCGAGCGCCGTCAGGAGCTCATCAAGATCTGGACCGAGGCCACTGACGAGGTCCAGGCCGCGATGCGCGCCAACTTCCCCGAGGACAACACCATCAACCGCATGGTGTCGTCGGGTGCTCGTGGTAACTGGCTGCAGATCCGCAACATCGCGGGTATGCGCGGTCTGGTGAACAACCCCAAGGGTGAGATCATCCCCCGTCCGATCATCTCCTCGTACCGCGAGGGTCTGTCGGTGGCGGAGTACTTCATCGCGACGCACGGTACCCGTAAGGGTCTGGCCGACACCGCTCTGCGCACCGCCGACTCGGGTTACCTGACCCGTCGTCTGGTGGACGTCTCGCAGGACGTCATCATCCGCGAGCAGGACTGCGGCACGACGAAGGGCCTCGAGCTCCCGATCGCCGCTCCGAACTCGCAGGGTGTGCTCGTGCGCGACGGCAACGTCGAGAACTCGGTGTTCGCGCGCACGCTGGCATCCGATGTCGTCACCGAGGCCGGCGAGGTCGTCGCCTCGGCGGGCGACGACGTGGGCGACGTGCTCATCGACAAGCTGGTCGAGGCCGGCATCGAGACCATCAAGGTCCGCTCGGTGCTGACCTGCGACTCGGCCGTCGGTGTCTGCGCGCAGTGCTACGGCCGTTCGCTCGCGACCGGCAAGACGGTCGACATCGGTGAGGCCGTGGGCATCATCGCCGCACAGTCGATCGGTGAGCCCGGCACCCAGCTGACGATGCGTACCTTCCACACCGGTGGTTCGGCGTCGGCGGATGACATCACCCAGGGTCTGCCGCGTGTGCAGGAGCTGTTCGAGGCTCGTACGCCGAAGGGCGCCTCTCCGATCGCCGAGGCCGACGGCCGCATCGCGATCGAAGAGAACGAGAAGGGCAAGAAGGTCATCCTCACGCCCGACAACGGCGACGAAGAGGTGGTCTACCCGGTGCTGAAGCGTGCGACGCTTCTCGTCGAGGACGGCCAGCACGTCACCGTCGGTCAGCCTCTCCAGGTCGGCACGCTCGACCCCAAGGAGGTCATGCGCGTCATGGGCGCCCGCGAGGTGCAGCGTTACCTCGTCAACGGCGTGCAGGGTGTGTACCGCTCGCAGGGTGTGCCGATCCACGACAAGCACATCGAGGTCATCGTCCGTCAGATGCTGCGCAAGGTCACCGTGGTGGACCACGGTGACACCACGCTGCTGCCGGGTGAGATGGTCGACCTGAAGCGCTACCAGATGATCAACCGCGAGTCGGTGTCCGAGGGCAAGCGTCCCGCGTCGGGTCGCCCCGAGCTGATGGGTATCACGAAGGCGTCGCTCGCGACCGAGTCGTGGCTGTCGGCTGCGTCGTTCCAGGAGACGACCCGCGTGCTCACGCAGGCCGCCATGGAGGGCAAGCGCGACCCGCTGGTCGGTCTCAAGGAGAACGTCATCATCGGTAAGCTCATCCCGGCCGGAACCGGTCTGTCGAAGTACCGCAACATCACGGTCGAGGCGACCGAAGAGGCCAAGAGCGAGCGCTACCCGAACCGGATCTTCGCATCCGACGGTGCGTACGCCGACGGTGACTTCGGCTACGTCGACTTCGACGCGTTCTCGACCGACGACATCACGCCCGGTTCGTACAACTGATAGGTCCTGATGCGTGAAGGCCCCGGCCCCTCTTCGGAGGGCCGGGGCCTTCTCGTCCCGTCCGGCTCGCCAGTTTCGCCAACACGAACGTCCAGGTCGCAATGGTTGTCGTTATTTCGCGCGAATAGCGACAACCATTGCGACCTGGACGGGCCCCGCCTGGGACCACCCCGCTGGCGAACCCCCGCGCGACCTCAGCGCCAGATAGCCGCGATGATCGCGGACGTGTATCCGGACGGCGCGAGGTTCGAGTATCGGGTGTCGATCAGCAGTCCGTCGCGCCAGAACAGCGTCCGTCCGTCCGTGACGGGATACTGCTCGTTCGGCCAGCTCTTCTCGCAGCGGGTGCCGTCGTCGGGCGTGTAGCAGCTGAACCCCTCGTCGGCCACGAGGGCGTTGAGCATATCGAGCGCCTCACCGTGTCGCATCGGCTCGATGGTCGTGATGAGTCCCGTGGTGTCGGCCGCCGGGTCGCCCCAGTTGCAGCGCAGCGTTCCGTCGGCGAGCAGCCCGCTCTCGCCGAACGCGGGGTCGTTCAGCGGCACGCCGTCGAGTTCGGCGAGGATGGCGGGCGAGAGGATCTCGCGGCAGTCCTTCGGCAGCGTCATCACCGGCGTGGTGGAAGTCGCGCTGGGCGTCGGCTCGGCCGTCGCGCTCTCGGATGCCGTCGGCGACGCGGCCCGCGGAACGAGCGCCTCATCGGGCAGGCAGCCCGCCAGCACCGCCGCGCCCATGATGAGGATCGCGGCGGCGATGCCGACTCGGAGCCTTCTCGCGGGCCTCATGATCACAGGGTAGGACCGCGCGCCTGATGCGAAGGTGAGCCGCGCCGCACCGTCGTCCGTCGCCCGTCGCCCGTCGCCCGTCGCCCGTCGTTGTCGTCCGCCCGGGCTGCCCTCCGCCCGCCATCGCCCCAGAACAGGCTCGTTGCCCGCAGCAGGCTGGTTCTGCAGCATCCGACCTGCTCTCGCCAACGGTCCTGCACTCGGCAACGGCCCTGCACGCGATAGTCTCGCAGGATGAGCAATGGTGGTGCGGCGGTCGTCATCGGCGACGCGCTGATCGATGAGATCCGGGATGCCACGGGCGTCCGCGAACTGGTCGGCGGAGCCGCCCTCAACGTGGCCGTCGGCCTGCGGCGGCTCGGCATCCCGACCACTTTGATCGCGATGGTCGGCGATGACGAGCCCGGCGACCACATCCGCGAGTACCTGCGCGATCATGGCGTGGAGCTGATCGCGAGCGACGCGCCGCGCGGCTCGTCGCGGGCGGTCGTGACGTGGTCGACGAGCGGCGAGCCCCAGTACGTCTTCAATGACGCGGCGCGAGGGCGCAGCATCCGATACGACGATGAGGCCCGCAAGGCGATCTCGGATGCCGGGATCGTCGCGATCAGCTGCTTCCCGTTCGACGTGCCGGCCGAGGTCGACGCCCTCGTCGACGCCCTGGGGGATGCCAGGGTCGCGGTCGACCCGAACCCACGATCGGGCATGCTCAGCGACCGTGACGAGTTCGTCCGCGGCTTCGAGCGCCTCGCCGCGCGCTCGGAGCTGGTCAAGGTCGGATCCGATGATGCTGCCCTACTGTACGACGAGGAGCTCAGCGGAGATCTCGACGCGCTGCGCGCCCGCCTGCGCGATCTCGGCGTCGGCTCGGTGCTCGCGACAGCGGGCCCAGCCGGTGCGGTGCTCGAATCGGATGCCGGCGTGTTCACGTCCCCGATCGCGAAGCTGCCTGGCGCGATCGTCGATACCGTCGGGGCGGGAGACGCCACGCTCGCGGCGGTCGCGGCGAGCCTGTCCGCCGGCGCTCCGGCATCCGGATCGGACTGGCAGGAACTGCTCGATCGGGCGATGCTGATCGCCGCCGCGACCGTGCGTGCCGAGGGCGGTCTGCTGCGCACTCCGGAGTCGCTGGCGGACGCTGATCAGGGAGTGTTCGGCAGCTGAGGTTTCGATTTCTTACGACCGCCGCGGGCAGGTATGCTTGATTCTCGCGCCCCCGGTTGGCTGATCAAGTCGGACGGGCGTGCATTGGCAAGTTACCCAAGCGGCCAAAGGGAGCTGACTGTAAATCAGCCTGCATTGCATTCGGGGGTTCGAATCCCTCACTTGCCACTGACCATGTGATGAGTCGCGACATAGATGACATCTGAGTCGAGACATAGAAGACAGTTATGAGAGAGAGTCCGGCCATCGGCCGGGCTCTCTTTCGTTGTTGCGCCAGTAGGTCTTGTTTGGGTCGATGGTGTTGGTCGCGAGGATCTCACCGGTGTTCAGGTGAATGACGGTGATGGTGTGTGGGTCGGCGAGGAGCATGACGCGCTTGCCGCGGTGCGTGACTCCGATGCCGAGGTGGTGCATGCGGCCGGCGCGGCGGAAGCTGATCTTCCCGTTCCTGTCGACGTGGTCGTAGCGGAGCCGGTAGTGGCCGGTGTCGGCGATGCTGCCGGCGGGGGCGGCTTTCGGGGATGCGGCGTATGCCTGGGCGGGAGTTCTGCCGTCGAGGGCACGGTGCGGGCGGTGCTGGTTGTAGTGCTCGCGGAACGTGTCGAGCTGGGTTTGGAGTTCGGTGGTCGTGTTGGCGCGGGGGCGGGCGGTGAGCCAGCGTTTCAGGGTCTGGTGGAAGCATTCGATCTTGCCCTGGGTCTGCGGGTGGTTGGGGGCGCCGTTCTTCTGGACGATGTGTAGTGCTGCGAGGGCGCGTATTCGAAGGCGTTGCGGTTGCCGCCGTGGCGGGCGGCATAGACGCGGCCGTTGTCGGTGAGTCTGGACGCGGGCGGCCCGTAGCTGTCGATGTTGGCGAGGAGCGTGGTGACGACGTCATCTCCGGTGACCGGGGCGTGGACGGTGCAGGACAGGAGTGTCCGGGAGTGGTCGTCGAGCCAGTTCAGGATCTCGACATCGGTCCCGTCAGCGAGTCGCCAGTGCGTGAAGTCCGACTGCCAGGTCTCGTTCGGTTGCGCGGCTTCGAAGCGGATGTAGGACGAGCGGGGGCGTTTGCGGGGCTCGGGAGCGACCAACCGGCCTGATGCAGGATCCGGCGGATCGTGGATGTCGATGGCGGCTTCAGCCCTTCCTCGCGGAGATGCCACGCGATCGTGACCGGCCCCGCATCGAGGCCGTCCGTGGTCAGTGAGCCGCGGATCGCGATGATCCTCGCCCGCACCCGGTCGGTGGCCGCCTGCGGGCTCGACAGGGGCGCGCGTGAGCGGGGTTCGAGCCCGTCCAGACCTTCGGCCCGGTAACGCGCGAGGAGCGTGTGCAGGTATTGACGGGACAGCCCGTACTCGGCTGCCGCAGCGGTCACGCTCAGCTGCCCGGCGATGATCTTCAACACGGCGACCCGATGTTTCGACCGTCGGAACGGCGGCGAAGCGAGTGCAGCGCCGGCACCTGCACCCTGAAGCCCCCGAATGTGGAGCCCAATGAGGTCGAAGGAACGTACTTCACGGACCGGCTTACGATGGGCGACCTGGTCTTGACGCGAGTCGACCGCTCTCGGGGGCACACGTCCTACCAGGCAGCGGCGAAGTACGCTGCGTCTCTGGCTTCGAAGAAGTACTTCAGGAGGCGGCAGGGCTGTCGGGCCCGCACTAACTGTGCTTATCATCAGGGGATCCATTCTGGGGTGGCCCGCCGCGGGCAAGGCGACGGGCCACCGGAGGGCTCCTAGAAGTTCTGCCAGATACGAACCAGGATCGCGATGGTCTGAACGGCTTGCAGTACGGCTCGCAACCAACTCAGCTGTTCAGACCATCGGTTCGGGCCTCGCTCGCCACCTGTGGACTGGATGTTCTTCATTTCACCCCCTTCCTCTCGTGTTGGGCTCTAGTAAGGCAGACAGATCGCCCTCAGTCCACTAGAGTGGAGGGACGCCTCAACCGGCCAGCAACGACACCTCGCTACGAGAACCGCGAAGAGGTCTCTGGCCGGTTGATTCGTTCAAGCTGGTTCGTCGAGACTGGAGCTGCCGTGGAGATCAGCATCGACTTCACTCGCCCCCCGAACAAGCGTGAGCGCGAGAAGTATGAACGACGACTCCAGCGTCTCGAGCGACCGGGTTTCGTTGAGGACGTGGAGAAGATTGCCGGATCGTTTCCTGGGACGCTGCCGGCGACGGGCCTGACGCTCCGCCACGGGTTCTCCTACCGTGACAAGGGGATTTCCGCCGACGCCTCTGACCGCAAGGCGCCGCCACCCGAGATGCGCCCGCCCGCGACACGCCTCATCACGAGCCGAGGCGGCGCGCTGCGATTCGAGCTCACGCTCATCGCCGTCGCCCAAGCGAACCGTAAGGCCGGAGCCCGAGCTCGCCTGAAAGACCTGCCCATCGAGTCGGTGGGGAATTCGACCAGGCTCGGCTGGACAGACCTGCTCTCCGCCGACGCAGTGGACACGAAGAAGCGAGACGCTTACATTACTGCCCGAGAGAAGCGGGCACGCAGCGTCCGAAGCGCTCTCAACTCGCTGGAGGCGGCTGGACTGGTTGTCATCGCCGAGCGTGAGGGAGCCCGGGGCAGGTACGACAGTCTCCTCCTGCTCAACGAGAGCGGACGGGACGCGCTCGGCGAGGTTGAAGAGTACCGGGTGCCTCGCGCTGCCGAGGCCACTTTCACCCTGCCCGAAGGATTCGTCAGCAACGGCTGGCTGCACGTCCTTGAAGACTCAGAGATCGCGCTACTCCTGATGGTGGCCTGCGGCAAGGGCGGATTCCCGGACGGTGGGCTCCTCGCCATGGACTCGCAGACCCGCCTCCGGCACTACGGAATCCATCGTGATTCCTTCTCCGCGGCGCGGAAGACGCTGGAGTGGTTCGGTTTGCTCCAGGTCGAAGAGCTCAATCGCCACGACGACGGCAGGGCTGAAGAGGCCGATCTCCGGGTGCACCGTCTGGGCCTGATCCGGGATGGCTTCGACGAGGCTGCGCCACAGATCGTCGTGGACACTCTGCGGCGTCAACTTGCGCGTCGCTGACGTCGAGGCGGGGTTCAGATGGTGCGCGCGTGGTGGGAGAGCGAACGTCGTTCCGGCCTCGGGCGACGTTGTTGTGGAGTCGATCTACCGGGACTTCCCGCCGGCGGTCGATGAAAACCACATCCCCCACGACTGGTTCACCGTCGCGCAGGAGCGGCGGGCCCCCCTGAACCTTCACGCATTCACCGGCCTGACACCGGAGAGGGTGGACGACGGGACCAGGTCCGCCGCTGTTGACCTGCTTCTCCACGGTGACGACATTCGACTGGTTGTAGAGGTCACGTCCACCGCAACCGCCATCGACGAGAAGACGTTCGACCGAAGCGAAAGACTGGTCGAGCGAATCAACGCTCACTACGATGGCTCCTCGCATTGGGCCCTGCACTTCGGGTCCGGGTACGCCCCACCATCCAACTCCCGACGAGCGACTGCGTTCGCGGACTCCGTCGTCAGGGACCTCCGAGAGCTCGACCTCTCCGGCGGTGATCTCGTTGAGCTCCCCACGGCACGCTGGCTCCGTGCGCGGAAGATCCCCGACGGACAGGCGCTCGTTGAAGCCGTGGCGTGGGACTCACGGGTGAAGCCGAGCGAGGGAACGGTCGTCGAGGGGCTGGATGGGTTCCTGCGGTCGCCCTTGATCCTGTCGAAGCGCGACATGGTCGCAGAGAGCGAACGTATAGAAGCAGATGCGCGCCACCTCTACTTGTACGCCTCGCCGGCTGGGGCGAACGCGCACGTGTTCCCCCGGAATGCATGGCACCTCACCGAGTCGCGTGTCGCACTTCCCTCCGGCATCGACGTCCTCTGGATAGATACGCGAGGACAGTTCACGTACCGCTACTCGGCGGAGGACGGCATCAGCGTTCACCGTAACTGACAGGGCGCCATGGGGTGCTCAGGAGGTCGCCGGAGTCCGTGCGAGCGTCTCCTCCCATGCTTGTAGCCGTTGCGTCGCCTCGGCGTTGGCCGACTGCACTTCCTGAGGCGGCGCTTCTGCCTAACGAGCCGTACCGACGTCGGCGGAGGTTTGTACTCGCGCGGGGGATCGAGCTGAGGTGCTGTCTCCAACTCTGTAGTCGCTGCCATGGCGGTCGCGGGGCATCCGTGTCGGCTCAACGCGATGCCAGTCGGCGAACGAAAACGGAGGACTATCCTGACGCTGTGATTGTGATCCTCGACGCGAACGTGCTCGTCTCCGACCCACTGCTCAGAGGATCCATCTGGCCTCAGCTCACCGATGCGATCTCCGGGGGCCGAGTGGAGGTCTTCCTGCCACGGCTCGCGCGTGAAGAGGCGGTGGCAACCTATCGCCGGCTGCGGGAAGCGAAGGCCGTCGAGATCCAGGCAGTCGACCGGCGTGCGTCCCTGGACGTTCAGAAGCATCTGGAGCGCGCCGTCGCGACTGCACGCAAGGAAGCCAAGAAGTACCCAAGGCTCCTCTCGAAGGCGCTGCAAGAGGTGGGCGTGACTGTACTCGAAGCACCACAGGTGTCACACGAGGATGTCGCGCGACGGGCGATTGACCGACGGCGTCCGTTCGACGATGCCGGATCCGGTTACCGTGACGCTCTTCACTGGCTGTCGGTACTGGAGGTCGTAGATGACCGCTTCGAAGACAGCAACATCGTCTTCGTCAGCGCAGATCGGCGTGCGTTCGGGGCTTCCGGAAAATCGAGTGACACCCTCCATCCGCATTTGGTGGAAGAGTTGGAGGAAAGAGAAGCACGCGAACCCTGGTTCCGGTGGCTGCAGCACCTTCACCAGCTGGCCGTGCCCGGGGTCTTCCATGACGAGATCGAGCCGGCGTACGCGATCTCGGTGACCGCGGTGGAACTCGGAGCGTACCTGCACGCGCAGCTATGGGAGATCAACATCGCGGAACTGCTGCCACGCCAGCTCGGATCGGGCGGCCAGGTGGCCGCGGTCTCCATCTTGGACATTGGCGAACCGATAGTGGGAGAGATTCAGGTACGTCAATACTGGGAGCACCGGAACTATCGCGCCGACTTCGTGACGTTGATGGATGTGGAACTCGCTCTGCAACGCGTTCAGCCGTCGGACGTCGATGTGGACGTCGAGGAGGAGGTCGTCGTGCTGTCGTTCGCCGCCGCTGGCCACGTCGACGTCTCGGTGTCTCGTGAAGGGTTGCTGTATAGTGACCTCGAGCTCGAAGGGTTCACGGAGAACATGCCGCCTGCCTAGGCTCTGTCCGCTCTGACATGTGAGGCATCTGCTGGGGTGAACCGTCCGACGGCGCGCGCCGAGGCCTTGACGTGAGCACATCGCGCTGCGTCGTTGGCGGAGCAAGCGGCCACGCGCCAGGGTAGACATGTGGCTATGGAACCTCTGGTCGACACGAACGTCATTATCAACGCCGCCAGGAACGGAGACTACAGGGACCTCTACGGGGGATTCGTGTCGTCGGTCACATTGCACGAACTCTTCGGGGTGTACGCCGGAGGAAACTGGAAGTATCGCTACTACCCGAAAAGCTTGAGCGCGTCCTATCGAGCGGCAACGCCCCGTACCATGAACATAGGCTTCGACCGTCGTCATCTCGAGCATCGAGGCGGGACGGATTCCTTGGTGTTCTCCGGGGGCGGCGGCTTCGCAGCCCGACAGCTCTTCGCGCACGCGAGCACAGCCCACCTGGTCGAAAACTTCGGGGCAGAGGCCCTCGCGCAGCAAGCATCGCAGGTAAGCAGTCGGCGCAAGAGCTCGTTCCAGCGCGCGGCACGTGCCATCGACGAGTGTGGGCTGCAACCACTCCCATTGACGCAATCAGCCGTGGATGACGCCGTCGACATCTTCGAGACCTTCAACGCCCGGTATGCGGGGAAGAAGGATCATCGCAACACGATGAATGACCTGCTGATCCTGGCGCACGCACGCCACCGTGGGCTCGTCCCGATGACGAACGATGACCTCATGACGGTTCTTGCCGTCGACGTTCTCGACTGGACCCTCGGAAGCCCCGACGAGCCCACGTCCACGGAGAAACGACGAGAGGTGACAGGAGACCGCCAACTGCACACCGTGTGGCGCTCACGCCGGTGATTGGGGGTGAGGATCATGCGAGTCCCCGCCTATTGCCCGCCGTGGAGGACCATCTGACGGCGACAAGGTTCACCTCGTGCCAAGGAATGGTGCGAGGGTGTCAGCGCTACAGAGTCCGAGACAGATGTCTCGTCTGCGCCGACTGAGAGCTGTGAAATCTGCGACGATGCGGTCGCAACCCTCGGGATGTGCCCAGAAGGCTGACGGTTTGGGGATTGCATGTCGAACATTCTGGGGATGTTTCGTCGTCACACTTTGCGAGGAAGCTGCAGCTGCCGGTGCGTTCGTTGCCAGACAGGCAACGCGCACTGCGACAGCCAGTGAACGGGGTGCCGCGTTCACTGGTGACTCGGCGTGATGCGCCGCCGGTCGCGCCTGGCGCGACGATAGGCGTGCCCATCGAGTAGGCGATTCGACGGTCGGGGACTACAGAGATTGAGACATCTCGTAGCAACTGCTGCGAGTCAGCCCCGCACCTGACGGATTGCAGCTTGTGCGCGCACCCAGTCCTGATCACTGGCCGGTGACAGCTCCCAGTTGCTCATCGGACCGCTCTCCCAGGCGGTGGCGACAACGGTTCCACCGGCACTGGTGACGTCCGTCACGACGTCGGCGCTGAGGGGCGCGCCGGCAAGGAGCGCAGACCGAGTCTGCTCGCTGACGAGGTCCCACCAGGCCGGTTGCGGTCCCGGTGTGATGACCTCGCCCGCCCCCAAGATGACGGCAACGACCTCACCACGCCCGAACGTTGTGCCTTCGCCTTCGACGATGAGCGCTGGACTCTTCTTCGCCTGCAGCGCACGGAGGATCGCGTCCCCGCGCGATGCGCCGGCGCAGTTCGGCTTGCCGCCGAGGCGGTATTCGATGTGGAAGCTCATGTTTGCAGGGTACCCATCGACGCTTCGCCGAAGAATGGTTCCCGAGTGGGCGAGTATCAGGGCCGGTGCGCGCCGATCCCCGGCGCGAGCCCGGCCGTGTGCGTTGCTTCGTCGAGCGCCGAGTCGAACTCCCACTCCGAATCGAGGGTTAAGAACATGTCGAACACGGCATCGCTTCCGGCGATGGAACCGAAACAGTAGACGGCATCCGCTCGGGAGGCATAGCGCCGGAGAGTTGCGTACCCGGTGAACCGGTCGGTGATTGCCTTGGTGCGTGCTCCGGCCGGAAAGCTCATCACGATGAAGATGAGTGGCTTCCCGCCTACTCCGGCCGTTTCGAAGTACATCGAGTGAGGTGTGCCGTCCACTGCGGAGAGCTCGCGAAGACGTCGTGCCTCGTGCGAGATTCGCTTTCGCTCCGCGGGTGCTAGCTCGAGGAGGTTCGTCGACGCGCCCATCCACCCGAACGGTCGATGCTCATCGAGGCTCGACAGGATCTCGTCAGTCTCGACATCGATCTCCTGCTGAGGCTTCGGTGCCGGCGTCTCGCGAAGGCCGTCCTCATAGAACATCCACGCGTCAAGGTCGTCGGTGAGGCTTTGCACGAGGGTCATGGTGTCCATCGCGCCCTCGGGGAAAAGTCCGAACTTGAGGTAGTGCATCACGTAGTCCAGCTCGTCGATGGCTTGGATGTTGTTGAACGCGCTTGCACGTCTTCTCCGCGAAAGGAACTGAACGAACTCTGCCGGCCTGGTGAGAAGACGTGCCGTGACCTCGAGATCATGAACGTTCACCACCCAGGGCGAAGTCGCTTCCGCAGGGATCAGACCGCTCTCGACGAGCTCTGAAGAGATTGTGGCGATGTAGTTGAGATCCTCCAGCGTGAGAGCGATGGTGAAGATCTGTCGAACGTCACTGACATCCAGGTCCCAGTTCTTGCGGACTGGTGCGTTCGGTTGGTCCGCGCTCATCGACGAGACGACATGAATCGCGGTGGCTCCGGCATCGATGAACGTGCTGAGTCGCTCGGCCTGGTGGGCCGCCTTCGAGATGATGGGGCCCAGCTCCTTCCACAACCTGACAGGTGCGCCACCGCGAGCGTATGGCGTCAGCCGGTTGCTCTTTGCTTCGACGATGATTGCGACTTCGCCGACGATGAGTAGTCCGTCCGTTTCGAAGCGCTTCCCGTCGGCGTCGACATAGGTCATGTTCATCAGCGCAGTATCGGGTCGGGTCGCGTCGACGAGCGCCCGCATGCCGCGCTCCTCCAGGAGTTGGCCGCGGTGCTTTATGTAGCTCTGATCTGTCGGTTCCAGCGTCAATGCAGCCTCGAAGAGCTCACGCATACCAAAGATCAAGGAGGTGGGCTGAACCAACATGTACCTCTTCTCGCCGTTCTCGTCGGCACGGGCCAGGAACGGTCGGGTTCGCATGACGTTGTTCCCGCGAAGGAAGTCGGCGACCACACCTTCATTGTCCGCGTCCAGATCGACGCTCATCAGTGAGAGCAGAGCGTCAAGTTCTGCTTCCGGTACACCCGTAGCAGTCATCAGGTCCTGCCGGGAGAGCGCGACAAGAGTGGACAGTTCGTCGAACGCACGGCGGCCGACAACCCGCCGGAACGCGTCGTCGAATCCGCCGGCGTGAGAGTGCAGAACGCTCGCAAACTCGGCTGAGGACTCAAGTGCCTCAGTAAACTCCTCCCTGGCAGCTTCGAGACGTTCGGCTAGCCGTTGCGGAATGTACGAGTGGAACGCATCGTAGATCGCGAACATAGCGTCGGGGCCGAAGCCGACTCGAGCTACGAGCGAATCATGCAGTTCTGGAGTGAACAGCTCGCTAAGCAGTTCGCGCTCCTTCTGATGGAACCGCGGCAGACGCAGGTAGATCTCGCGAGTTATCGCCGCCAGGGTGATCCGTGGGACCACAGTCGAGTCCTGGTGCTTCACCCGAACTTGCTCGAACAGCGCGCGAAGCGTGGCAGTGTGCAGCACCTGCGGGATGAGTTTGTCGACGAGCCGCAGCACGCGAGCCGGCGACGGACGACGTGTCGCAGGGGAGCGTCGCTCCGCGAACAGCAGCGCCGTCAGTTCTGGCTGCGACAAGAGTCGAGTGCCGTCGGACCCGTCACCAGGTTCACTGCTTAGTGGGACTACTGACAAGAACATGTTGCCCACGACGTCGAATGCATCGGCGTTCCGGATAGCCCGGCTCAGTCTCCACAGGAGATATGTCTGCCTCCGGCGGAGGAGCCAGGCAGTCGGCCGAGCAAGCGGACGAGCGAGTCGAGCGAGGCCCAACGCCGGATTCAACGCCGGGCCCATGACCGGAGGCTCACCGTGGAGCTCGGAAAGGCCAGTGTGACTTCGCGGCCAGCGAGTGAAGTGCCCAGTAGGTGGTCGATGCATCGAAGGGTCATTCGTGTACTTCACCACACGTCGGAGACAGCGGGCAGGACAGCTTCCGCGTCTGGCTCGCGGATCACAGATGTTCGGCGGGGCGCAGTTGAGGAAAACCCAGATCATGGGAGCAAACTGAAACAGCTTCACTCTCCTTGGAGGAATAGCGTCACCGCGCCAGAGGATTTGCCCGCGTACATGGGGCGTACGACCCCTGAAGACTCAAGGCGTCGCGGAGATACGCGAACAACCCGCTGAAGAACTGACTGAGGGCCTCCGCGTCGCGGGGCCCACAGTCGTCCCCAGGCGAACCCCGCTCAGGCCGCGTTGCGGATCAGGATGCGCCAGCGCTCCGGGCCCTCGTCGAGGTAGCGGGTGTGGAAGGCGGCGCCGTGCTTGGCCGACAGCTGCGTCAGAAGGGGCACCGGATCGTGCGTGGCAGAGATGACCATGGCTGCACCGGGGCGCAGAGACTCGATCGCGCCGAAGATCGCTGCGTGACGCACAGCGTGCGGAATGGTCTGCACGTCGAGTTCGGGCAGCTCCTCGTCGTGACCGCCGCAGGCGCAGCTGCCGCCACCGCCGATCGTCTGGTCGTGCGCCACGGAACGTGAGCTGTGGATCTCGATGCTGGCCATGATTTTCTCCGTCTCGATCGATGCGGGATGACGCTTCGATTTTATTACAATAGATTCCGTGGAAAAGCACTCGGCTCCCGGAGAAAAACCGGAACGTCCGCACCCCGAGCGTACGCCTCGACGCGGTGCCGACGGGCGGCGCTATTCGTCGACCCGAGAACGCATCCTGCGCGAGGTCGAATCACGTGATTCCGCCACCACCGCCGAGATCGTCGAGGCCACGGGGCTGCACGAGAACACGGTGCGCGAGCACCTTGAGCGTCTCCGCGAGGATGGCCGGCTGCGTCGCATCCGATCTCAGGCGCAGGGGCGCGGCCGACCGGGCTGGCGCTGGGAGGCGCCACCGGCCGACGCGGTGAACCCGTACGCCGGGCTGGCGCTCGCGCTTGCCGACGCCCTCGCGCAGACCTCGGCCGATCCGGTCGCCGCGGCGCGGGCATCCGGCTCGCAGTGGGGTACCGAGATCGCCGCGCAGTACGCCGAGGCCGACGATGCCCGCGAGCTGGTGCTCGCGACGATGCGCGAGCAGGGCTTCGAGCCCGACGCATCCGCTGACGCGATCGTGCTGCACCGCTGCCCGCTGCTCGCGGCGGCCGCCCGCCGGTCCGACGTCGTGTGCGCCGTGCACGAGGGCATGATCGAAGGCATCGCGCGCTCGCGCGAGCAGAAATCGGATGCTGAACTGCAGCCGTTCCGCGCCGATGGCGCCTGCATCCTGCACCTGCGGGCCGCCTCGTGAGCGCCCCCACACCGCGCGCGGCACGGGGAGCGCGCGGGACACAGGGAGGGCGCGGCAGCTGGCGGATGCTGTGGATGCTGCCGGCCGGCCTCGCCCTGCTCGCGGGACTCGACGCGGGACTCCTGCTGCTCGGCCTCGACGCCCCGGTCACGACCGAGCGCCTGCCCGACGTGCACGGGATGCTGCTGGTGCTCGGCTTCGTCGGCACGCTCATCAGTCTTGAACGGGCGACGGCGCTCGCGCGTCCGATCGGCTTCATCGCCCCGGCGCTGCTGGGCATCGGGGGAGTGCTGCTCGTCGCCGATCCCGTGCCGCTGACCGCCGCGAAGGCAGTGCTCGCCGCGGGCGCCGCGTCGTTCGTGCTGCTGTACATCCCGCTCTGGCGCCGCCAGTACGACGCGGCTCTGCTCACCCAGCTGCTCGGCGCTGGTCTCGCCCTCGCCGGTGCCCTCATCTGGCTCGGGCAGGACACGATGACTCGCGTCATCCCGTGGCTGATCGGCTTCCTGGTGCTCACGATCGCCGCCGAGCGCGTGGAACTCGCCCGCATCACCATGGGGCCGCGCGCGGGCATCCGACTTCTCGTCCATGCGTGGGCGGTGACCGGCGCGCTCGTCGTCGGTCTCGTGCTGCCGGATGCCGGGGCGATCCTGCTCGGCATCACGCTGCTGTCGCTCACCGGATGGCTGATCGTGCACGATGTGGCGCGGCGCACCATCCGTGCGACGGGCGTCACCCGGTACATGGCCGCGTGCATCCTCGCCGGCTACGTCTGGCTCGCCGTCGCGGGACTCGTGCTGCTGCTCGGTGAGCCGACCGAGCAGGCGGCGTACGACGCCGTGATCCACGCGGTGTTCCTCGGCTACACGTTCTCGATGATCATGGCGCACGCGACAACGATCCTGCCCGCCGTGCTGCGCATCCCGCTGCCGTACCGGCCGGCGTTCTGGGTGCCGATCGCCCTGCTGCAGGTCGCGCTGATCGTACGGGTGTGGGTCGGCGATGGCCTCGGGATGCCCGTGGCGTGGCAGATCGGGGGAGTGCTCGGCGTCGCCGCGCTGCTGCTGTTCCTGCTGACGGCCGTGACGAGCGCGATCCTCGGGCCGCCGAAGTCGCCGGATGCCGGTGCGCGGGCATCCCAGCATCAGCACCGCGCGCACGAAACGCAGGAGCTCTCTCGAAACGCAGGGGGCCTGGAGCTGAAGCCTCCTGCAGATCGTGCGATTTCCTCCATTCCGGTCGAGCAGAAGGACGCAGAATGACCGACAAGGCTCCTGACCCGATGAAGCGGCGCGGATTCTGGGCGATGCGCGATATCCCGACCGTGGTCTGGCTGGTGCTCACGGTGCTGTCGACCATCGTGCACCGCTGGGTGCCGATGCCGACGTGGCTGATGCTGCACCTGCTGCTGCTGGGCGCGGTCACGCACGCGATCCTGGTGTGGAGTCAGTACTTCTCGTACGCGCTGCTGCGCAGTTCTGCCACCGCCGATGACCGGCGTCGGCAGAACATCCGACTCATCCTGTCGAACAGCGGCACGGCCGTGATCGTCGCGGGCGTGATGACGGCGATCTGGGCCATCACGCTGGTCGGCGCGGCCGCGCTGATCACCGCCGTCGTCTGGCACGGGATCAGTCTGTATCGTCGCGCGCGGCGCAGTATGCCGGGCCGGTTCGGACGCACGGTGCGGTACTACATCACCTCAGCCGCGCTGCTGACGGTCGGCGCGCTGCTGGGCGCCTGGCTGGCCCGCGGCGACGGCGCACCCAACCTCGTGCTCGCGCACGCGCTGATCAACGCGCTCGGCTGGATCGGTCTCACCGTCGCGGGCACCGTGGTGACGCTGTGGCCGACGATCCTGCGCACCCGCGCCGACGAGCATGCGGCGATCGGCGCTGCTCGTGCATTGCCGGTGCTCGCCGGAGGTGTCGTGGTCGCCGCGGCCGGAGCCGTCGTCGAGCAGCTGTTGATCGTGGCGCTGGGCCTCGCCGGCTACCTGGCGGGTCTGGTCATCATCGGTCTGTCGCTCGTGCGCGCCGCCCGCAACAAGCCGCCGTACAGTTTCGCTGCGCTCTCGGTGGGTGCGGCGCTGGTGTGGTGGGCCGGCACCGTCGCCATGGTCACGGTCGGTGCGGTGGTGTTCGCCCTCACCGGCGAGGGCTTCGCCGCGCTCGATGCGCTCTTCGGCCAGGTCGTGCCGTATCTCGCGGCCGGCTTCGCCGCGCAGGTGCTGCTCGGTGCGCTGAGCTATCTGATCCCGGTGGTGCTCGGCGGCGGACCGTCGCCCGTGCGTATCGGCACCGCGGCGTTCGATGCCGGCGGCGTGCTGCGCGTCACGGTCGCGAACGCCGCGCTCGCCGTGTGCGCGCTGCCGGTGTCGAGTCTGCTGCGCGTGGTCGCGTCGATGATGTACCTCGTCGCGATGGCATCCTTCCTGGTCATCCTGCCCCGCGCAATGCGCGCGCAGCGTCGTGCGAAGGCCGACGGGGCAGCCCAGCACGACAAGCGCCGCGGCCCGATCACCCCCGAGGGCGAGCAGCCACGCGGACGCCGCGCGGGCCAGGCGATGGCCGGACTGCTCGCCGTCGTGCTCGTCTCGGCTGGCATCGCCGCGGCCGACCCGGCGGGCATGGGCTGGAGCGCCGCCCCCACCGGCGACGCGGATGCCCCTGTGCAGACCGTGCAGGTCGAGGCCGCCGACATGCGCTTCACCCCCGACCGCATCGAGGTGCCGGCCGGCACGCGCCTGGTGATCGAGATCACCAACACCGATGCGTCGCAGGTGCACGACCTGGTCTTCGCCAACGGCATCGCCGGCGGACGCCTCGCGCCCGGAGAGTCGGAGACCATCGACGTCGGCGTCATCACCGAGGACGTCGGGGGGTGGTGCTCGATCCTCGGTCACCGCCAGATGGGCATGACCCTGCAGATCGTCGCGACCGGCGCGGCGCAAGACGCCGAGTCGGATGCCGGTGGCCACGGCGACCACGGCATGGGCGATCCCGATGCCGGCGCCCACGACATGGGCGACCACGATGCCGACGCCGGCGCCCCCGATCTAATGGCCGATCCGGGCCCCGATTTCGAACCCTACGATGCCGTGTTGCCGGCGCTGCCGGCATCCGATTCCCCGGTGACGCGAGAGGTCACTCTCACTGTCACCGACGAGCAGCGCGAGGTCGCGCCGGGCGTCACCCAGACGCTATGGACGTACAACGGCACCGCGCCGGGCCCGGTGCTGCACGGCAGAGTGGGCGACACGTTCGAGGTCACCCTCGTCAATGACGGCACGATGGGCCATTCGATCGACTTCCACGCCGGTGCGCTCGCGCCCGACAGACCCATGCGCACGATCGCTCCGGGGGAGAGCCTCACCTACACGTTCACCGCGACGCGAGCGGGCATCTGGATGTACCACTGCTCGACCATGCCGATGAGCGCCCATATCGCCAACGGCATGTACGGTGCGGTCGTCATCGAACCCGACGACCTGCCGGCGGTCGACCGCAGCTACGTGCTGGTGCAGGGCGAGTACTACCTCGGTGACCACGACGGCGGCCTGGTCGACGTGGATGCCATGGCCACCCGCAACCCCGACCTCGTGACCTTCAACGGCTACGCCAACCAGTACGATCACGCGCCGCTGCCAGCGCGCGTCGGCGAGCGGGTGCGGGTGTGGGTGTTGGATGCCGGTGTCGAGCGTCCCAGCAGCTTCCACGTCGTGGGCGGGCAGTTCGATACGGTCTGGTCGGAGGGCGCGTACTCGATCAACCGGGCCGAGGGCACCGGCGCGCAGGTGCTGCCGCTCGCCGTGGCGCAGGGCGGTTTCGTCGAGCTGACCTTCCCCGAAGCAGGCCACTATCCGTTCGTGTCGCACTTCATGATCGACGCCGAGCGGGGTGCGCACGGGATCTTCGCCGTGGAGGATTGAGGCATGATCAGCATCCGATCCGCCCTGCTCGCGCTCGCCGCCCTCGTCTCACTCGGAGCGCTCGCCGCATGTGCGCCGGCATCAGACACCCCGGGCGTGACGCGCGGCGGCGCCGACGACGCGACCCGCGCGCTGTGGGCTGCCGTGGAGGCGGACGATGCTGATGCTGCCCAGCGGGCCATCGACGCCGGTGCCGACCTCGAGTCGCGCGGAGCCGACGGGGCGACGCCGCTGATCGCCGCGACGAAGCAGAATCGCGTCGAGCCCGCAAAGGTGCTGTTGGATGCCGGTGCGGACCCGAACGCGAAGGATGACATCCAGGACTCGGCATTTCTGTACGCCGGGGCAGAGGGCCTGGACGAGATCCTCGTGATGACGATCGAACACGGCGCCGATGTGCGCAGCGTGAACCGCTTCGGGGGCACCGCGCTGATCCCCGCCAGCGAGCACGGGCATCTCAGTACGGTGCGCATCCTGATCGACGCGGGGGTGCCCGTCGACCACGTGAACAACCTCGGCTGGACGGCCATGCACGAGGCGATCATCCTGAACGACGGCGGGCCGAACCAGGTCGAGACGGTGCGGATGCTGCTCGAAGCCGGCGCCGACCCCACGATCCCCGAGGGCAACGGGCGCACTGCCCGCGAGCTCGCCGTGGAGAAGGGGTACGGCGAGATCGCGGCGGTGATCGACGCCGCGGGATGACGCGCACGCAGGAGCGACACCGAGACTCCCCATGAGCCATACTCAGTTCCATGGGATCAGCGTTGACCACCATCGGACTACCCGTCGCACTCGGGATCATCATGCTCGGCCTCGGCCTGAGCCTCACCCTCGCCGACTTCGCGCGTGTGCTGAAGCAGCCGAAGGCGGTGATGGTGGCGCTGCTGTGCCAGCTCGTGCTGCTACCGGCGATCTGCTTCGGGCTGGTGCTGGCGTTCCAGTTGCCGCCTGTGCTCGCGGTCGGCATGATGATGCTCGCGGCCTCACCGGGCGGCACGACGGCGAATCTGTACAGCCACCTGTTCCGCGGTGACATCGCGCTGAACATCTCGCTCACCGCCGTGAACTCGGTGATCGCGGTTGTCACGCTGCCGGTGATCACGAACTTCGCGATCTGGTACTTCGAGCCCTTCGACGACCAGCTCGGCCTGCAGTGGGCGAAGGCGCTCGAGGTGTTCGCGATCGTGCTGCTGCCGGTGGCGGCGGGGATGCTGATCCGCCGGTTCTGGCCGCGCTTCGCGCAGGGCATGGACAAGCCGGTGCGCATCGCCAGCGTGATCATCCTGGTCGTGGTGATCGCCGGGGCCGTGGCCTCCAACTGGCAGCTGCTGGTCGACAAATTCGCGCAGCTCGCCCTCATCACCATCCTGTTCTGCGTCATCAGCCTGACCATCGGCTACTTCGTGCCGCGGATGCTGAAGATCGGCGCCCGTCAGGCGATCGCGTCGTCGTTCGAGATCGGCATCCACAACGCCACCCTCGCCATCGTCATCGCTCAGTCGGTGCTGGGGTCGATGGAACTCAGCCTGCCCGCCGCCGTGTACGGGGTGCTGATGTTCTTCGTCGCCTTCGGGTTCGGATTCCTGATCCGTGGCAAGGAGCGCGTGCCTGAGGAGGCGACCGAGGTGGCTTCCTAGACTGGAGCGATGCGACCACTGACCGAGCAACAGGTGCGAGCGGCGATCCGCAATGCGGATGCCGACGAGATCGCCCAGATCGGGATGCCGCATGACTTCATCCTGATCGACTGGGACTATCTGGACTTCCTCGCCTGGCGGGATCCGGAATCGAGCAGGCGCGGCATCGTGATCGTCGAGCACGAGGGCGAACCGCGCGGGATCGTGCTGCGGGCGACCGACCCGGCCCGAGTGCGCTCGGGCATGTGCAACATCTGCCGCACCCTGCAGCCCGGCAACCAGGTGGCGCTGCTGACCGCCCGCCGCGGGGGAGCGAAGGGGCGCCGCGGTGACAGTGCAGGCACGTACATCTGTGCCGACCTGTCGTGCCACGAGAACGTGCGCCTCGCGCATCCGCTCGCCCCGAACGAGGTGCGCCCGCCGGGGCAGGCCGACCAGCGACTCGACGGCACCCGCCACCGCATGCACGACTTCGTCTTGCGGGTGCTCGCCGAGGATTGATGACCGGGTCGGTCACGGTGGCGCAGCCCGCGAACCTCGGTGCCGGATAGGCTGAGACTCCGTCCCGCGTATCGAAGGAGATCCATGAGCGACCCCATCCTGTTCACCGTCGACGACGGCATCGCCCGAATCACGCTGAACCGCCCCGCCAGCCTGAACGCCTTCGACGCCGAACTCGCCGTCGCCTGGCGGGACGCCACGGCTGAGGCCGTCGGCCGCGACGATGTGCGCGCGATTCTGCTGGGTGGCGCCGGGCGCTCGTTCTGCGCAGGGGGCGACGTGATAGCGATGGCGAACACCATGGGCCGCGGTGCGGACATCACCTCGCTCGCGCAGGTGATCAACGAGGGCATCCTCTCGCTCACCCGATCGGCGATCCCCGTCGTCGCGGCGGCGCACGGCACGACCGCGGGCGGCGGTCTGGGCATCCTGATGTGCAGCGACTACGCCGTCGTCGGTGCGAGCTCGAAGATCGGCAGCCTGTACGCGAACATCGGTCTCACCCCCGACCTGTCGGTCACGGCGCAGCTCGCCCGTGCGATCGGCGAGCGTCGTGCGCTGCAGCTCGTGCTGCAGGACCGCCTGCTCACCGCGGCGGAGGCGGTGGAGTGGGGCCTCGTCGCCGAGGCCGTCGCCGGCCCTTCGACGGGCTCAGTGGCCGACGCGGAGGCAGAGGCGGATGCTGTGCGCGAGCGCGCCGAGCAGGTCGCCCGCTTCTGGCTGGCCGGAGCGGCCGGCGCGTACGGGCAGGCGAAGCGTCTGATTCGTTCGCGGCCGTCGCGGTCGTTCGCCGAGCAGCTCGCGGAGGAGGCCCGCACGATCGGGGACGCCTTCGACACGCCGGATGCCAAGGCGCGCGTGGCCGGTTTCGCTGCGGCATCCAGGAAGAAGTCGGCGCGCTGACACGCCCCTGCGGGGTTATCCACAGCCTCCGTCCGGTGTGATCGCCTCGTGGGAGGATGAGACTCGACACCGTCGGGAGGATTCTCATGTCAGACGTCACACCCCGCACCGATGATCAGAAGCCGATGACCTCGAAGCTTCTGCGTGGCGCGATCTGGATCGCCATCGGCGCACTCATCGCGGCAGCTCTCGTCTGCGTGGTCTGGGTGCTCATCGGCGACCAGGACGGCATCATCGGGCGTGCTTTCCTGACGATCCTGCTGCTGGCGCTGTTCGCCGGCATCGCGATCGCCGAGTCGCACCTCGCCGAGCGTCGTCCCGACTGGCTGGCGCTGGCGAGCATGATCACGTGGATCATCGCGCTACTGGTGGGTGCGGTCAAGATCTGGCTTCCCGAGGCCGACGGCGAGTTCGGATGGATCACCGGGCGGTTCTTCCAGTTCCTGCTGGTGATCGGCATCCTGCAGCTCGCGCTGCTGCACGTGCGACTGTTCCTCACGGCATCCCAGCGCTACGTCACCACGTTCACGCGCGTGATCGTGATGGTGACCTTCGCGATGCTCGCCGGCCTGGTCGCGATGCTGGTGTTCTTCCTGACGTTCCCCGACCTGTTCGAGTACGACGATCTGTACTGGCGCATCGTGATCGCCCTGGCGATCCTCGCGGCGGTCGGCACGACTCTGATCCCGCTGCTGAACGCCCTGTTCGCTCCCCGCCTGCGCACGGCGCCTCCGGCGCAGATGGCCACGACCTTCGCCCCGGCGCAGTCGCCCCAGCCCGTGAGCGCCTGGCCGACCTATGCCGACGGTCGCACGCCGCTGCCGGTGATGCCCGACGGCAGCCCGGACTGGAACGCCTACTACACCGGCTACCCGACGTACGACCAGCGTGCGGCAGCAGCGAGCTTCCCGGTGCTGGATGCCCCGGCGCCCACCGCACAGGCCGAGCCTGCACCGCCGCAGCCCGAGCAGCAGCCCGTGCCGCCGGTTCCGTCGGCCCCCGAATCCTGGGCGACGCAGGCGCCGCCACCCCCACCCGCCCCGCCCGTGCCGCCGCACGCGCCGGGAGAATCCCGGTGACGGCCGCCGATCAGGGAGCGACACCCGCCGAACTCGGTGCACTCGCCGCTGACATCGCGAAGGAGGCCGGTGACCTGGCCCGGCGCCGACGCCGCGAGGGGGTCTCACTGGCGGCGACGAAGTCGACTCTGGCCGACATCGTCACCGAGGCCGACCGCGAGGTCGAGCAGCTCATCCGCGATCGCCTGCGCCGTGAGCGCCCCGCCGACGGGTTCCTCGGCGAGGAGACGGGCGCCGAGCGGGGAACGAGCGGATTCACCTGGGTGGTCGACCCGATCGACGGCACTGTCAACTACGCGTACGGCGTGCCCGCGTACTCGGTGAGCATCGCCGTCGTCGAGGGCGAACCCGAGCCGGAGAGCTGGCGGGGCGTCGCCGGGGCCGTGTGCGCACCGGGGCTCGGCGAGCTGTTCACGGCGGCGCGCGGTGAGGGGGCGTGGCACGACGGCATCCGCCTCGCCGTGACCACGGACACGTCTGCCGGAGCTCTGCTCGGCACCGGTTTCGGATACGACCCGGCCACGCACGACGGTGATCTGGCGATGGTGCGGCAGGTGATGTCGATGGCCCGCGACCTGCGGCGGATGGGTTCTGCGGCGATCGACCTCGCGTACGTCGCGGCGGGTCGTCTCGACGGATTCTTCGAGCGCGGACTCAACGCCTGGGACTTCGCAGCCGGCGCGATCATCGTGCAAGAAGCCGGCGGAGAGGTGAGCCGACTCGAGCTCGACGCCCCGCGGCCGATGGTGATCGCCGGAGGTCCTGAGGTGCACGAGCGGCTGCGCGCGCTGGTCTCAGGGGCCGCCGACCGCATGTGATTGAATATGTTCAGATTCATGGCTTTCCCAGCCACGAGCGTGTACTGTTTACCCGATCGTTACTTTTGCCGCCCGAGGTGAAATACGATGAAGCCCCCCGCTTGATGTCTACCCGAGAGATCTGATTTGCCCCCTGTACGTTCCGAGGATGGCGCTGTGCCTACGCGCCGGTCCAATCGACTTCGCGCCGCCGCTCTGGCGACCCCCGCGAACTCGGCAACCCCGGACGTCACGCACATCACGCCAGCAGTACGGGCCGAGGGCCCTGCTGTCGAGGTCGCTCCGGTCGATATCGCTCCGGTCGATGTTGCTCCGGTCGATGTTGCTCCGGTCGTGACCGAGGCGCCCACCGCAGCGACGGCGATCTCCACCGCGGCGACCAGCCGCCGCGCCCGTCGTCTTGCCGCATCCGGCACGCCGGTCGTGCAGCCGATGACGGCTCCCGCCGAGATCATCGCCGAAACCGCAGCGGCCGCAACTCCGACCGTTCCCGAACTCATCGCGGTCAGGCCCGAGACCGCCGCATCCGGCGTCGACGCCTTCGCGGAGGCATCCGAGGCATTCGGATTCGCACCAGCCGACGGTGAGGCCGCCGCACCGGCATCCGACTCCACCGCCACCAACTCCGCCGACACGACCGACGTCCACGTCGCCGACGAGCCGGTCGTCGAGGGCGCCGCACCCGCGCACATCGCCCCGCGCCGTCCGCGCCGCATGCTGCGACGGGTCGTCGCCGCAGGCGCGAGCTTCGGTGTGATGGGCGTCGCCGGTCTCATCGCCGTCTCGATGACGCTTCCCGTCAGCGCCGTCGCCGCCTCGCAGGGCGCCGACGCCCGCGCCGCAGCCTCGCTCGTCGCTCCCGGCGAGAACCGGGCGCCGAAGGTCTCCGACGACGAGATCCAGGCGTATGTCGCATCGTCCGACGTCGAGGGTGAAGCGCTCGCGCGCTCCGAGTCGTTCTCGACGGTCTCGCTCAGCGAGGTGGCCGCCGAGGAGGGCATCAAGTTCTCGGAGAGCCTGTACACCAACGATCCTGACGCGGCGATCCAGTGGCCGTTCATCGTCGGTGTGGCGATGAGCTCGCCGTACGGTCAGCGCTGGGGTCGCCTGCACGCAGGTATCGACCTCGTGCCCGGAAACGGGGCACCGATCCAGGCGATCGCCGACGGTGTCGTGCGCACGGCGACCGAGGCGGGGGGCGCGTACGGTGTCAACGTCTACATCGATCACGTCATCGACGGGCAGGTCGTCACGAGCCACTACGCGCACATGCAGTATGGCTCCCTGCAGGTGCAGGCGGGGCAGAAGGTCAAGGTCGGCGACATCATCGGACGGGTCGGCAATACCGGTCGTTCGTACGGCGCGCACCTGCACTTCGAGATCATCATCAACGGCTCGACGATCGATCCGCTGCCGTGGATGCGCGAGAACGCGGGACGGTACGAATACTGACCGGCTCGATTTCGCGAGAGGCCATCGCAGATGGTAATCTCGTCTGGTTGCCCTGACACGGGCAGCACGCCCCGATAGCTCAGTGGCAGAGCACTTCCATGGTAAGGAAGGGGTCGTCAGTTCAATCCTGACTCGGGGCTCGTAGCGTTCATTTCTTCGGAATGGACGATTGCGGCGGAGTAGCTCAGTTGGTGAGAGCGCACGACTCATAATCGTGAGGTCGCGGGTTCGAGTCCCGCCTCCGCTACAGAACACACAAACCCTCGGCACAGTCCGGGGGTTTTCTCGTGTCCGGCGTCGCAGACCGCTCATTCGTGCCTGCCGTCGTCGACCTCGTCTGGCAACTCCGACACCGGGATCACGACGACGTCCTGCACCTTCCAGTCCAGTTCCGCGATCGCTTCGGACGCCTCGTTCACATCGTCGAGCCGCAGCTTCGCCCGCGTGGGCACGACGAACGCCTCCACCTGGAACACCTGGCCCAGATCGCGCACGCGCACACCGGCATCCGACACCCAGCGACGACTTCGTAGCAGCCTCAGGATCTCGCCGGTGAGCGGGTGGACCTCCTTGTCGTCATAGGTCGTAGCGCGCTGGTCCATCAGGTCGAGCACCGAGCCCTTCGTGTTTCGCCAGCCGTCCCAGACGATGCCCGCCGAGATGAAGGTGGCCGCAGCGCCGTCGAGCCACCACACGCCCATGCCGATGCCGAGCACGCCGATGATCGAGGCGACGTTCGTATGCCAGTCGGCCTTGGCCATGTCAGCATCGGCATACAGCAGCTTGTTGTGCAGCACGGGAGCGAGCTTGGCTTTGGCGGGCCCGTAGATGAACACCGGCCCGATGACGATCACCGACATCACTGCGACCATCAGCCAGCCGAGCCACACGGTCTGCCCGAACAGCTGCACCGTGCCGATCGTCGGATGCTCCATCGCGATCAGCCCGGTCACCGACTCGACCAGCAGATTCAGACCGACCACCAGCAGCGCGACCCCGGCGACGAGGTGCCCGACGCTCATCGCGCGATGCAGCCCATACGGGTGCTTGCGCGTCGGCGCGCGCCGCACGAAGATGTACGCGACCAGGAACGCCACCTGCGGCGCGAGCGAGAGCATGTCCTCGATCCAGGCAGTGCGCATCGCCTGCGAGTTGCCGACCACGAAGGCGACCACGGCGATCGTCACCGCCGTGTAGCACATCGTGAAGATCTCCCACTTGATCGCCTTCTTCATCGCCTTGGCCTGCTCGGGCGGCAGGTCAGTGCGCCCGAACTGGTGGAGTCCCTTCACGCTCATGATCCGACCTCCGCGTCGAGGAATCGCTCCAGGTCACTGAGGAAGGCGTTCTCGCCGAGCGGCACGAGCATGACGATCTTGCGCCCGTCGGCGCCCGGGATGCCGCTGTAGCCGCGGGTCATCCCCGCACGGTCGGTCCAGGGCGTCCGATCGGTGAAGCCGCCGACCAACAGGTCGAGATCGCCGGCCTCCAGCATCCCGACCAGGGTCTCCTCGCTGTCGACGGTCCAATCGATGTCGGCGTCGATGCGAGCGGCGTACGCCGTGACGAGTTCGGCCAGGGGCCCGGTCGGCGTAGCCGGGTCGGTGTCGATCAGGTCCGCGTCGGGCGACGCGCCGACGCGCAGCTCGCCGCCGGTCACCCTGTCGAGGGTGCCGTCGGGGTCGGTCGGGATGCTGATGCCGCAGCCGGCCAGCAGAGCGGCGAGCAGCAGCGCCGTCGCCGACGCGATGAGTCGCAGAGGATGTCGCACGCCTCGATCATCGCGATCGGATGCCGTGGCCGGAACATCCTTGACAAGGGTGCCAGGTGCGGGGCAGCGGTGACGGTGCCGGGTAGGCTCTTACGGTGACAGGTACGCGTGCCGAGGCGGCATACATCCGCTCTCTCGCGGCGTTCAGGACCCCGACTCTGGGCCTGCTGCACGGGCGCCATGCGCCGTTCGTCGTCTCCGCGCTGACGACGCTGTTCTCGGCCGACCGCCCGGCGGTGCCGATCGCCGATGCGCACGCCGAGGTGGCCGAGGCCCTCGACGAGCTGCGCGCCGGCGGATACGACGATGATGACCGGCGCATCCCGGCCGGAACGGGCCGCGAGGTGTGCCGCACCTGGGCGAAGCAGGGCTGGCTGGTGCAGCAGATCGACGATGACGTCGAGGTGTACCGGCTCTCGGCGCACGCGGTCGAGGCGCTCGAGATCACCGGTCGCACCGGAGGCGGACGCACGCGGGTGTCGAACTCGCGGGTGCGCACCCTGCTCGAGGCGGTCGAACGGCTGGCCGACAGCGCCGAGGCCGACCCGATCAAGCGCATCGTGCGGCTGACGGCCGAGCGGGATGCCCTGGATGCCGAGATCCTGCGGATCCAGGCCGAGGGCACCGCGCCGATCGATGACGAGGAGCTGTACGAAGAGGCCGAGAACGTGCTGCACCTGGCCCGCGAGCTGCCCGCCGACTTCACCCGTGTCGCCGAGTCGCTCAAGCAGATGCAGCGCGACGTCGTCGCCCATCTGCGCCGCGACGAGCGACCCACCGGCGAGGTGCTGCGCGAGTATCTGCAGCGCGCCCGCGACGTGATGCAGTCGACCCCCGAAGGACGCGCTTTCGCCGGCGCGCTGCGCCTGATCGGCGACCCCGAGCGCATCGACGCGCTCACCGAGCAGCTGCACACGCTGCTCGCGCAGCCGTTCGCCCGGCACATGGACGCTGCTCAGCGCACCGAGTTCGACGCCATCGGGCGCCGGGTCGAGCTGGGTGTGGAAGAGGTGCTGGCCGCGCAGCGGCGGGCATCCCACGTCATCACCGGCCAGGTGAAGACGCACGATCCGCTGCGCGACCGTCAGATCGACGACCTGCTGCGCGACGTGATCTCGGGACTGCACGACTGGGCCAGGACGGCTCCGGCTGCCGCTCCGGTCGATCCGGTGCGCAGCCTGCCGCTGATCGACCTCGGCCGACTGCGGCAGAGCGTGGGAGATGTGCGTCCGCCGGGTGCCCCGGCGCCGCTGTCGGATGCTGATGACGACGTCGAGTACATCGAGGGCGACTCGCGGGCGTGGGGAGGCCCGCGGTACGACGAGCTGGAGGCGTACGTGGCAGGAATGGACGGGGCGTTCGACCTGGGAGAGGCATTCGCCGGTGCGCCCGACGACACGCGCCGCCCGGTCGATCTGGTCGGACTGCTCGAGATCGCGCACCGCAACGGCATGACCGAGGGCGACGAGGTGTCGACCGTCGAGACGCTGCGCCCCGACGGCACGACCCGGCGGTTCGCGTTCGCCGCGGTCACGGCACGCGCGACGAAGGAGGACGACGATGACTGAAACCGCACCGACCGGGGCTGACCCCTTCGTCACCCCCGTGTCGATGGAGGACGACCTCGTCGAGCACTTCCCTGGCGACCGCGGAACGCTCGATCCCGAGGTGCGGCGTGTGCTGGCGCAGGTGCTGCAGAAGCGGTTTCTGAGCGCCGAGGGCAACCGTGCCGAGTGGGCGCTGCTGCTCGAGCATCAGCAGATCATCGAGTCGCGTCTGCACGATCTCTATCTGCGACTGGTGGTCGACCTCGGGCGTGGGCTGGCGTACAAGCAGCAGGTGCGCTCCGACGAGTTCGAGGTGCCGATCCTGTTGAAGGATCTGCCGTACAACCGCACCGAGACCCTGGTGCTGGTGCACCTGCGCACGGTGTTCCAGCGCGAGTCGGCCGCCGGAGAGCCGGCGCCGCGCATCGACGTCGAAGACGTCGAGCAGACCGTACTGAGCTATCTCACCGATGCCGACGGCAGCACCGCACGACAGCAGCGGGCGATCCGCGCGGCGCTCGACCGGCTCGACCGCGAGGGCGTCGTCGATGAGGAGACCACGGGACGCTACCGGATCAGCGCCCTCGTCGAGGTCGTGCTCAGCGCCGAGAAGCTCGCCGAGCTGCGCGCCTGGCTGCGTGGCCAGCAGCACCCGCGGCCCCAGCAGAACCCGCAGAACCAGCAGAACCTGCAACACCAGCACGAGATCCCGACCCCGGAGGCCGCCCTGTGACGATGCTCGACACCCTCTTCGGGCTCATCCCGGCCGAGTCGCGCGGGCAGCAGTGGGTCGCCGAAGACCTGCAACTCGTGAACTGGGGCGGCTACGACGGCGGTCCGCACCGGGTGCGGTTCTCGCCGAACGCCACGCTGCTGTGCGGTGGATCCGGGTCGGGCAAGTCCACGCTGATGGATGCGTACATCGCGCTGATGATGCCGCACACCACGCCGTTCAACGGCGCCTCGAATGGCGGGATCACCGGTCGTCCGCGCGGTGAGGACCAGCGCAACATCCTCTCGTACGGGCGCGGCAAGATCGACGAGTCGCGCACCGATGAGGGCACCCGACTGCGGGTGCTGCGCGGCGACGGCGAAGACACCTGGACCGCCATCGCGATGACCTGGGCCGATCATGACGGGTCGCGGTTCACCGCCGTGCGCGCCTGGTACATCCCCGCGGGCGCGCGCGTGCTCGAAGACACCGTGCGCGTGCGCGCCACCTGCGACGGGCACTTCGATCTCGCACAGCTCGAGGCGGCGGCATCCCAGCGCCTCACCGACGCGTCGCTGCGCGAGCGCGGCCTCGACCCGGTCGGCACCGACCGCGAGTTCACGGCGCGACTGCACGCCGTGCTCGGTATCGGTGCGGCGGGCTCGGGCGGCAAGGCGATGAGCCTGCTCGCCCGCATCCAGGCGGGGCAGCAGATCACGACGGTCGACGACCTGTACAAGCGTCTCGTGCTCGAAGAGCCTGAGACGATGGCGACCGCGGATGCCGTCGTGGCCCACTTCGATGAACTCGAGGGCACGCGCACGAGCATGATCGCCGCGCGGCAGCAGGTGAACGCGCTCGAGCCGATCGCCGGGATCCGTGAGCGCATCACCGCCGCGGCCGAGCAGGTGCGCCTGATCGACGAGGTCGGCGACCTTGCCGACTCGTCGTCGCGGGCCGCTCTGTGGCGGGCGCAGCGCCGGCTGGATCTGCTCCGTGAGGTCGAGTCCGAGCTGGGCGAGCGCAAGCGGGCGCTCGATCTCAGCATCCGAGAGAAGAACGCGCTCGTCGACGGCGCCGAGGCCGAGCGCGACGGCCTGCTCGATCTGCTGCGGCAGTCGGGCGGCGACCGCCTCGAGGCCGCGCACCGCGAGCTGCGCGGTGTCGAGCGGCGCCTGGCCGATGTGCAGCGCGAACGCGACCGTGTCGATGCGGCGCTGCGCGAGCTGGGTCTCGTAGCCGAGACCGCCGAGCAGTTCGCCGAGGTGGCGGCGCAGGCGAGGGCCGCCGGTGCCGACGACGAGCGGCGGGCTGCGCGGGCGGCGTTCGCCGACGCGATGACCGCGCACAGCGCGCTCGTGAAGCAGCGCAAGGAGTTGGATGCTGAGCGCGAGGACGCCGGGAGGCTGCGCGGCAGCATCCCCTCGGTTCTGCACGAGACGCGGATGCTGCTGGCGGACGCGGCGGGGCTCGACGCCGACGACCTGCCGTTCGTCGGCGAGCTGATCGAGGTTCGCACCGAGTTCGAGCCGTGGCGTGAGGCGGTAGGTCACGCCCTCGGCGGCTTCGCGACCACCCTGCTGATCGACACGACGCATCTGGCGCGGTTCCGCGCGGCGATCGACGCACTGCGCACGCCGGTGCGGCTGCGGTACGAGGGTGTGCCGACGGGACTCGCACAGGCGAAGCCCGCCGACGGACGCACGCTGCCGGGCCGGCTCGAGCACCGCTCGACGCCGTTCACCGGGTGGCTGCAGCAGCGTCTCGAGGAGCGCTTCGGCTTCGTGTGCGTCGATTCGTCGGCGCAGCTGGGCGAGCATCGCATGGCGCTGACCATCGCCGGCCAGATGTCGCAGGGCACCCGCGGCGCGCATGGCGGGCACGGACGCGAGAACGTGCTGGGCTTCTCGAACGAACGCCGTCTGCGCGACCTCGAAGAGCGGCTGGGCGCGCTCGATGCGCGGGTGCAGCAGGCGTCGGATGCTGTCGCTGCGGCCGAGGCCGCCCTCGACGGCATCGAGGGCCGCGGCAAGGCGTTCGCGCTGATCGAGGACCTGACGTGGGAGCAGATCGATGTGGCATCCCTCGTCGCCGAGCGCGAGCGGTGGGCATCCGTCGAGGCCGAGGTCACCGATTCGAATCCCGAGGTCGGGCAGCTGAAGGAGCGCGCCGAGAACCTGCGGGTCACCGCCTCGGTGCTGCGCGGCGAGATCGGCGGTCTGGTCGCCGAGCGCGACCGGGTCGAGGCGCGGTGGGGCGAGGTGACCGACGACGTCGACGACTGCCAGCGCATCGTTGATGCCGCCGAGACGGCCGAGCTGGTGCTCGATGGGTCGCAGGGCGCGTTCCTCGACGAGCGGTTCATGCTGGTGGATTCGTCGGATGCTGTCAGCGCGACCGACCGGCTCGCCCGGCTGGATCTGGCGCTGAAGACCGCCGCGGCGCGACTGGCGGCCGATCGTCGCGCGGCGATCGACGGGCATGACGAGCAGCGTGAGCGCATGCGGCAGCTGATGACGTCGTTCCTCGAGCGGTGGCCGAACCTGAACCTGCTGCCCGACCCGGACGAGTCGATCGCGGAGTTCGAGCGCATCCTCGAGGCGCTGCGCACCAGTGGCCTGCACGAGCTCGAGGGCGAGTGGCGCGACAGCCTGCTGCGGCTCTCGGGCAACGACCTGACCAGCCTGGACTCGACGCTCAGCCGTTCGGTGCGCGAGATCAAGGACCGCATCGATCCGATCAACCGCATCATGGCGGAGCTGCCGTTCTACGACGATGATCACCGGCTGCAGATCACTCCGCGTGAGAACCAGTCCGAGGCGCGCAAGCGCTTCCGGCGCGAGCTGCGCGAGGTGCGCGGGCTGATCGAGGCCGCGTCGACCGACGACGAGCGCGAGAACGCGTACCGGCGCATGAGCCGTCTGATCGCTCGCATGCGGCGCACCGCGCCCGATTTCGCCGAGCTGATCGACGTGCGCAATCACGTGCGGGTCAGTGCCGAGCGGGTGCTCGCCGACACCCGCGAGCACGTCGCGCTGTACGACCACATCGGTGAGAAGTCGGGTGGTGAGTCGCAGGAGCTGGTCGCGTTCATCGTGGGTGCGGCGCTGCGTTACCAGCTCGGGGATGCCGGTGCCGAGCGACCCCGGTATGCGCCGGTGTTCATGGACGAGGCGCTGATCAAGGCGGATGCGCACTTCACGCGGCGGGCGATCGGCGCCTGGCGGGGGCTGGGGTTCCAGTTGGTGATCGGCGCGCCGAACGACAAGTACAGCGCGATCGAACCGCACGTCGATGTGGAGTACACGATCCTGAAGGACACCCGCGGCCGGTCGTGGGCCAAGCCGAAGGTCGCCGTCGCCTGACTTCGAAGGGGCAGATGCCCAGTTGTGTAGCGGATTACTGACGACCGGGTGCTCGCGCGGCGTGTCGCAGCCCCGACACACCGCACGCCCGGTGCGCCGTCAGTAATCCGGCACACCGGATCGCCGAACGCGGTGCGGCTGTTCACCAGTCATGGCAGCCCCCTCTCATTGCCGACGGTACGCCTCTTCGTCGGTGGTGGACAGTAGCCTGCCACCATGACTGCTGCCGAGCTGCTTCATGGCCTGATGTCCGCCATCGACGAGCGTCGCTGGGGTGATCTCGAGCGCTACCTCCACGAGGGCTTCTCATGCCGATACGTCCACACCGGCGAATCCTTCGATCGTGCGACCTGGATCAGGCTGAATGCGGAGTATCCCGGTTTCGATCGCCTGATCGTGGAAGAGATCGTGGGGGAGCCGGATGCTGCGGCCTGCCGTTCGCACGTCACGTCGCGATCAGGTGACGAGGTGAACCATTTCGAGTGCGCCACGTTCGTGCGTGTGCGTGACGGGCTGATCGAGCAGATGACCGAGGTGTGGACTGACGTCGACCAGACTGCGCACGAGGGCACCCGACCCGAAGCGGGGTCCATCGACTGAGCGGCAGCACCCGCCGAGCGCAATCCGCCCGGGCCTCTAGGCTTGTTCCGTGCGCATCCGCCTCGACATCGCCTATGACGGCACCCATTTCCGTGGCTGGGCCGTGCAGCCGGGGCATCGCACGGTGCAGGGCACGCTCGAGACGGCGATCGCGCGCATCGTCGGCTCCGAGGTGCGGCTCGTCGTCGCGGGCAGGACGGATGCCGGTGTGCACGCCGCCGACCAGGTGGCGCACCTGGATCTCGACGAGGCACAGTGGGCCCGCGTGCAGTCGCGGCACGGGCGCGCAGCATCCGATCCTGCGGGGTCGCTGGCGCGTCGCATCCGCGGTGTTCTCGGCAACTACCCCGACGTGACGGTGACCCGCACGAGTCTCGCTCCCGAGGGTTTCGATGCGCGCTTCTCGGCGGTGTGGCGTCGCTACCGCTACCGCCTCGCCGACAACGCGGTCGGGTACGACCCGATGCGTCGCAGCGACACGACGACGGTGCGCGCAGATCTCGACGAAGAGCGGATGGATGCTGCCGCGCAGACCCTGATCGGATTGCACGACTTCGCCGCGTACTGCAAGCCGCGTGAGGAGGCGACGACGATCCGCACGCTGCTCGACTACCGCTGGCGTCGCGATGCCGAGGGTGTGCTGATCGCCGAGGTGAAGGCCGACGCGTTCTGTCACAGCATGGTGCGCGCGCTGGTCGGTGCGTGCGCGGCGGTGGGGGAGGGCAAGCTCGAGGTCGACGATGTCGCCCGGCTGCGTGACGAGCTCACCCGCACCAGCGCGTTCAAGGTGCTCCCGGCGCGGGGGCTGACCCTCGCCGAGGTCGGGTATCCGGCCGATGAGCTGCTGGCATCCCGCGCCGAGCAGACGCGCGCACGTCGCGACCGCGAGCATCGCGACGGCGGTACGGCGGATGCCGATGACTGAGCCATCCGCCGAAGACGCGCCTCGCGTCAGAGAGATCCGGTCGCCCGGACTGCAGATCGTCACGGCTCTGACCAACGTGCTGATCGGCCTGACCCTGGGATCGGTCGTGACGTTCCTGGGCGTGGTCGTCCTGGCGATCGTGGTCGAAGAGACCGGAGTGCTCGGTCTGCTGGGCGTCGGGTTGGATTTCGATGCGCTGTTCCGGGCCTCCATGGGGCCGGTGCTGATCAGCTGGGGCGTGATGCTCATCGCGTGGCCGACCCTGACCGTCGCCCGCGCGTTCGTGACGCTGGCCGCGGTCGAGGCGCTGATCGACGAGCATCCCGAATCCGTGCCGCCGCGGGCGGTGCGGGAGTCGCTGAAGACGTCACCGGCCAAGACCTGCCGCGACGCGGGCACGGTGATCTGCTGGATCACCGGGATCGTCTTGGCCCTCTGCGTGCTGCTGTCGATCTACATGGCCGGTGAGGACTTCGACAGCCTGGTGATCAGCCTGATCATCACGGCCGTTGTGCTCGGACTCTTCCTGGTCGGGTACGCCATGACGGCGTACGGTCGCCGCAGCGCACCCGCGCAGGAGGAGCTCATCGCCGGCCTGCAGTCCGCCTGGGGATGGCAGGTGCCGCGCGCCGACGCGGCGGAACGCGCGCTGCGCAAGACGCTGCCGGTGGCGGAGCTGCCGCGGATGCTCCGCACAGGCCGCCGTGGTGGAGCCTGGACGACCGTGCTCGGGTGGATGCTCGGTCTCGGCACGCTGATCTTCCTGTTCGGGGTGCTGCTGCGTCAGCCGTGCCGCAACTGCGAGCAGCGCACCTTCGGTCCGACGGGGGAGAGCCTCATCGATTCGGCCACCTCGCTCGGCGGCGGGATGCTGACCGTGGCCGGCGTGATCTGCGCGGTGCTGTGGCTCGTCGTCGCCGCGCGGCGCATCGTCATCGAAGAGGTCCTGCGGCGCTGGCTGGTCGCCGGCGGTGCCCGGCGCGTCGATGACGAGCGCCGGGTGGCAGAGCTGCTGAACGGCGAGTCCGCCGTGAGCCTCGCCACGATGACGCTGGCGGGCTTCGGCACCGCGGTGCTGATCATCGCGGGCGGAATCGCGATGGTCGATTGGGAGGGCGTCGATGCATCGATCGCGCTCGCCGTCGGTCAGGGGATGCTGTTCGCCTCGGCCCTGCTCGGCATCTTCGCCTACCACCGCGAAGTCGGCCTGCGGGTGCTGGTGCGCGAACGGCTGCTGCCGGGAAACGCTCCGAACGCGGCCGACCTCACCAAGCGCCGATCGAAGCGCTGACGGCGGTACCGTGGGTGCATGAGGCTGATCTCGTACAACCTGCGCAAGCATCGCGCGGCAGGCGAGCTCGCGCAGCTGGTGAGCGTGCACGATCCTGACATCCTCTGCCTTCAGGAGTGCGACACACAGGATCTGCGCGATGATATCGACGGGCTCTCACTGATCGAGGCGACCAGCGGCAACCGGCTGGGGCTCGCGATGTACGTGCGCCGCAATACGTTCCGGGTCGATGCGGTGCGAACCATCGGGTTGAAGAAGTCCCTTCACGACCGTGTGCTCAAACCCGCCCATGAGCGCGTGCTGGGTGCGCGCATGACGAACATCGACACGGGGCGGCACGTGATCGTGGCCTCGTTCCACGCGGCCCCGCTCACGGCGCTCAACTCGCTGCGCCGCAATCAGATCCGCGCGGCGCTCGACGAACTGCAGTCGCTGGGGCCCGATATGCCGGTGCTGATGGTGGGCGACTACAACTACCCGGTGTTCAAGGAGAACCTGGGGCAGCGGGTGCGCGAGCACGGGTACACGCTGACGCTCAGCGATGACCGCACGTACACGCGGTATCGGGTGTTCCGCGGGCACTACGACTTCGCGACCTCGGTGGGCTTCGACATCTCGAACATCACGACGCTGCCGCAGGGCACGAGCGATCACCGCCCGATACTGGTCACCGCGGTCGCGGCGTAGAGGGCGCGTGGGCGGGGCGTACGGCGAGTGCGTACGTCCCAGGCGCTGCGGGCAAGTGTGCCACTTGCTCCCAAGAGGCCCGGGCGATGGGACCAAGTGTGCCACCTGCACGCGCCGCGTCGAGCGGGTGCCTGAGCATGTGTGCCATCTGGCCGCATTAACCGGCGTCGAACGGGCCAAGTGGCACACTTGCACGCGTCAAGACGACGTCAACCGGTCAGTTGCCCGGGCGCCATCCCTTGCGCAAGAGTGCTGCTCGGACGGTCTGGACTGCTGAACGCTGTATGCGGATGTGTGCCGACGTTATCCGGACGACCTCCCATCCGGCATCCGCGTAATCCCGGTACTTGTCGATATCGCGATTCCACTGCGCGCGAGACGTACGGTGGTGGTCGCCCTCTATCTCGACGACGAGTCGGTACTTCGGATACACGATTTCCGAGATGCCGATACGTCGACCTTTCGTATCGAATATCTCGACATCGAGCTCGGCGCCGGGAAGGCTGCCATCCTCGGCGTCCAACCTGTATTCCGACTCCAGCACGGATGCGCTGCCGGTGCGCGCGCGTGCAAGGGCGGCGTGCAGCCGACCGAATCTGGGCCTTCCTGGCACGCTCATCGCTTCTTCGAGCTCTGCATGCGTCACGAGCGCTCGCGCCGGATCTCGGGTGCCGCTCGAATCCCGCGGGATGTGGAGCATCGCATCTGCGAGGATTGTGAGCTCGCGCTCGGTCAACTCGCGCGCCAGCATCGCCCATGTCGTCGATGCGTTGCTGATGCGAAGGCCACCGATGACCTCGATCTGCACCAGACGTTCCTCGATCTTGCGACCGCGGACGCCTCTTGCGCGCGGCGCGCGTCGAGGAGCGATCACTCCGACATCAAGGATCTCGGCATCGGCGAATGGCAACCCGCGCAGGGCCAGTACGGTGCGGCCGGCATAGAAGCTCTGCGGACTCATCGCCGGCGCATAGGCGTGCGCCAGCGCCGCTGCGTCGCGCATGATGCGCCGGGTGATCGCCAACGGTCCGGTCTCAGCGGAGTTCTTGCGCTGCTGTGCGCGCACATCGGCGACGCTGCGGCGAACGCCGTGGAACGGAGCGGTGAGGTCGCGGCTTCGCAACCGTCGTCGCGAGACGCCCGCAGCGAGGGCCTGCCGGGTCGTGAAGTGCACGCCAAGGCTGTGGGGCAGCGGATCAGGGCGTCGAGGCATGACGTTACTATCGCGATCCCGACCGGCGCTGGCCGGCGTTGATTCCATCAACGGTGGAGAAGTTGGACGAAGCCCGGATTGTGCAGGAATAGTCATCGGCACGTTCGATCACGTCGGCGTCTGCTTCTCTCGGCTGTGCAAGTGTGCCACGTGCCGCCTATCCCACCGTGCGACGCGGCCAAGTGTGCCACGTGTACGGGCTGATGCTCGCCCCGCTCCCGGACAGGTGTGCCACTTGCGAGCAATGCGTGCGGGCGACACGACCAGGTGGCACACTTGCACCCCCAGCCCCCAGACCCCCCAGCCCCCAGACCCCAGACCCAGCCCCCAAGCCGCCCAGAGTTCGGCAACACGCACTCGGATGCTGTAAGCTAACCCTTTGGTGCCTGGCATCCGACTCGTTTGGACGTCCGGCACGACGAACGTGAGCCCTCCACTGGCGCGTGTTTCGCTGAGGCGAAACCCACCCCGGAGTGGGATTCACGAACCTCTCCGTTCGAATCAATGAAAGCAGCACTATCGTGACGCGCACATTCACCCCGAAGTCCGGGCAGGTCCAGCGTGACTGGATCGTCATCGACGCCACCGACGTCGTTCTCGGCCGCCTGGCTTCGCACGCAGCAGCAATCCTGCGTGGCAAGCACAAGCCGACCTTCGCACCCCACGTCGACACCGGCGACTTCGTCGTCATCGTCAACGCCGACAAGGTCGCCCTCACGGGGCAGAAGCTCCAGAAGAAGATGGCCTACCGCCACTCGGGTTACCCGGGCGGGCTCAAGGCTGTCTCCTACGCCGAGCTGCTCGAGAAGAACCCGGTTCGCGCCGTGGAGAAGGCCGTCCGTGGCATGCTCCCGAAGAACACCCTGGGTCGCCAGCAGCTGTCGAAGCTCAAGGTCTACGCAGGTGCCGAGCACCCGCACGCCGCACAGCAGCCCACGCCGTACACCCTCGACCAGGTCGCCCAGTAAGCGCCCCTCAGATTTCAAAGGACATACTCGTGGCTGAAATCCAGGACACCACCGAATTCCCCCAGAACTTCTCCACCTCGAGCCCTGAGGTCGAGGCGACGGAGTCGGCTCCCCGCCCCGTGCTCTCGGTTCCCGGCGCTGCCGTGGGCCGTCGCAAGCAGGCCATCGCCCGCGTGCGTCTGGTTCCCGGTTCGGGCACCATCACGGTCAACGGCCGTACGCTTGAGGACTACTTCCCGAACAAGCTGCACCAGCAGCTGATCACCGACCCGTTCACGGTGCTGAACCTCACGGGTGCGTACGACGTCATCGCACGCATCTCGGGTGGCGGCGACTCGGGCCAGGCCGGCGCGCTGCGCCTCGGCATCGCTCGTGCGCTGAACAACATCGACGTCGAGAACAACCGCCCGACCCTCAAGAAGGCCGGCTTCCTCTCGCGCGACGCACGCATCATCGAGCGCAAGAAGGCTGGTCTCAAGAAGGCCCGCAAGGCTCCTCAGTACTCCAAGCGCTGATCCACGCAGTTCCTTCAATGGCACTGTTCGGTACCGACGGCGTGCGGGGGCTGGCCAACGGCCCCCTCACCGCCGAGCTCGCGCTCACCCTGGCCCAGGCGACTGCTGTCGTCCTGGGCCAGGGCCGTATCGCCGACGCGCGTCGCGCCGCCGGCAAACGGCTCACCGCCGTGGTCGCCCGCGACCCGCGGATCTCCGGTCACTTCCTCAGCGCCGCCGTCGAGGCGGGTCTCGCCTCGTCAGGCGTGGATGTGCTGGATGCCGGCACGCTGCCCACCCCGGCAGCGGCCTTCCTGATCTCCGACATCGACGCCGACTTCGGCGTCATGATCTCGGCCTCGCACAACCCCGCTCCCGACAACGGCATCAAGATCTTCGCCCGCGGGGGAGTGAAGCTGCCCGACGAGGTCGAGCAGCGCATCGAAGAGACCATGGTGGCGGGCACCAAGCTGCAGCCGACAGGTGGCGACGTGGGTCGCGTCCAGCGATTCTCGGATGCTGAAGATCGCTACGTCATGCACCTGCTGGCCTCCCTGCCACACCGACTCGACGGCATCCATGTCGTGCTCGACTGCGCAAACGGCGCGGCATCCGGGGCATCCCCCGAGGTGTTCCGCAACGCGGGCGCCAAGGTGACCGTCATCGGGGCCGACCCCGACGGACTCAACATCAACGACGGCGTCGGATCCACCCACCTCGACAAGCTGGCCGCCGAGGTCGTGCGCGTCGGCGCCGACGTGGGCATCGCCCACGACGGCGACGCCGACCGCTGCCTGGCCGTCGACGCCGACGGCAACATCATCGACGGCGACCAGATCATGGCCATCCTCGCTGTGGCGATGAAGAACCGCGGCAAGCTCCACGACGACACGCTCGTCGCGACCGTCATGAGCAACCTCGGCCTGCACATCGCCATGGGCGAGCAGGGCATCACCGTGCGCAAGACCGCCGTCGGCGACCGCTACGTGCTCGAAGACATGAACGCCGGCGGCTACTCGCTCGGCGGCGAGCAGTCGGGTCACGTCATCATGAGCGACTTCGCCACCACCGGTGACGGGCTGCTCACCGGACTGCACCTGGTCGCCGAGATGGCGCGCCAGCGCAAGAGCCTGGCCGAGCTCGCGTCGATCATGACGGTGTATCCGCAGGTGATGATCAACGTCAAGGACGTCGACAAGGATGCTGTGCGCGACCACGCGCTCGTGCAGGAGGCGGTCAAGTCGGTCGAGACCGAGCTGGGCGCCACCGGCCGCGTGCTGCTGCGCAAGTCGGGCACCGAGCCGCTCGTGCGCGTGATGGTCGAAGCAGCGGATGCTGAGACCGCCAACGCCCACGCCGAGTCACTCGCCGAGGTCGTGCGCAAGCACCTCGCGCTCTGAACTGAACAACGAAGAAGGCGGTCACCGGAGTGGTGGCCGCCTTCTTGCGTTTCAGCGGGCACTGAGCAGGTGTCGTGGCGGTCCCTCGAGTCGGGCGACAGCGATTTTCACCTCGGTGACTTCAGCGCCGACGGCGTCGATGCGCGTGCTGAGCTTCGTATCAAGTCTTTCGATGGAGGAATCGCTCCGCCGCACGGCCCAGGCGAAACCGGCGAACATGCCGATGCCGAGCGTCGCGAAGCAGCTCAAGATCGCAATCAGCTCGGCGGACATGTACATACCTCTCATTCTGCCTCGATCGTTGTGGGCATGCCACCGACCGTATGCGATTCACCCGCTTCTGAGGAGGCCTATGCCCAGCGGATGTGGATAAGTGCGAAACCGTGATAGGTGTGCAGGAACTGTGCTCAGCAGTCACGAGTACTCACCGGATCGGTGCTTGAGATCACGAACATCCGATGGCCGCCCTCGACGTCGACGTATTGCAGGCTGGTGCGCAGGGTGCGGAACGATTCAGTGCGAGTCCCACTGCGTACGGCACGATCAGCACGCGCGCCACGATCGCGAAGAAGGGCAGACGGTGTGTGGGCACGATCTGGAGGGTAGACAAGAGCGGGTGAGACTGCTGTAGCCGCGGCATCCATAGAGGTGACCCGCTGCCCGAGGCAGGGCGCGGTAACCGCGCTCGCGCGCTCGTACGTCGGCGGCGCGCAGCGCCGAGACCCCTGTCAGCGCCGAACCCCCTCGAATGGATGTCCAGTCGAGGGGGTTCGACGCGTAGACGGGGTCTCGGCGATCGAATGCAAGCGTGCAGAACGCGGTCCACGGGGCGGCCGATATCGGAGGAATTCGGAATCGTGGCACACTCAGTCTGCGCACACTTGTCCTGATACAGGCATCGGACCGCGAGGGAGCGCGACGCATCTCAGGCGGTGACTTAATCGACGCTGGTGCAGTAATCCCAGGTCAGGTAACATAACCAGTTTCTCACTGTGCGTGCACGAAATCTTTCGCACTTGTCTCTACAGGGAATACAAGTGATGGCTCAGGCTTGATACAAGTCGCCGGGAACCCTCGGCGCCGAGCCACCCGAGGACTTCGATGTTGCAGCTTCCGTCTCTGGACCGCGCGTCCAACGCACCGATCTGGTTGCAGATCATGCGCGCGCTCGAAGTGAAGATCGCCGACGGCACCTGGAAGCCCGGGGACCGGCTCCCCAGCGAATCCGAGTTGCGCGAGCACTTCGATGCTTCGCGTACGTCGATCCGCGAAGCGCTTGCGCGACTCGAGAGCGCTGGCCTGATCTCACGGCAGCAGGGCAAGGGTGCCTTCGTCGAACGCCCCACCGGCCCCTCCGCCTGGACTTTGCCCTCGGCGCCGAGCCTACTCGGCGAGTACAGCGAGGGTGGCCGCAGCACCCTCAGCTCCGAGGTCCTGCGCGGCGGGATCGAACCTCTTCCCTCTTGGGCGGCCGCAGTCGTCGGCGGACGTGAAGAAGACTCGAACGGCCTCGGCTTGGTGCTCGAACGCGTTCGCGCTGTCAGCAACCGCGTCGCTGTGCACGTCATCAACTACATGCCCAGCCGATTCAGCGGCATCCTGCCTGACCTCCGCGACCCGCACGCCAGCCTCTACGCCAGCATCACCCGAGTCACCGGCGCACGCATAGCACGCATGCACCGCACCATCGAGGCGGCGATCGCCGATCGTACGCTCGGCTCGCTGCTCGGCGTCGAGCCCGGGCATCCGATCGTCGTCGTCGAAGCCGTCGCGTACGACCAGAGCGGCGAACCCATCGACGTCTCGCGTGCATCTGTGCGCACCGACCGGCTGCGCGTCAGCGTCGATACCGGGTTCGACGCCGCGGGAATCTCCAGCGAGTCGGCATCCGGCCGCTACCCGACCTCATTCCACGACGTTCGCCGCCCCACCAGCATCACAGACTCCGCCCCGAACGGGACCTCGACCTCATCTCTAGGAGCACAGGCATGACCGACCCCCGCATCCTCGTCATCGGCGACAGTTACATGAAGGCAGAGATCTTCGCCCCCGCCTTCGAGCAGCGCGGCTTGAGCTTCGACGCCGCTACGGTGACGATCGCGCCGCCCACGAGCGACACGTCGGTTATCGCCGAGTTCGAGGGCGACCCCGCCGAGATTGCGCAGATCGCACGCGGCTACGACGTCATTGCGTTCCACGCGGCGCCGATCACCGCCGACGTGCTCGCAGCACTCCCCGACCTGAAGCTGCTCGGCTGCGCTCGCGGCGGTCCCGTCAACGTCGATCTGGCCGCAGCCAAAGAACGCGGAGTGCGCGTCACCACCACCCCGGGCAAGAATGCCGAAGCCGTTGCAGACCTCACCATCGGCTTCCTCATCTCGATGATCAGGAACGTGCCGGCATCCCTGCGCGACGTCGACAAGCGCGTCGCCGACGGCCGCCCGCTCGCTGAATCGACGTTCGAGGGTGCCCGCTGGTTCGGCCGCGAGATCAGCAGTCTGCGTGTCGGACTCGTTGGCTACGGCAACGTCGCCCGGCTCGTCGCCGCTCGCGCGCTCGCACTCGGCGCTCAGGTGCTCGCCTTCGACCCCTACGTCGACGCGTCGACCGTCGACGACGTCACCGTCGTCAGCGACCTCGACGAGATGCTCGCCCAGAGCGACGTCGTCAGCCTGCACGCACGAGCCACCGCAGAGAACCGCCACATGATCGGCGCACGCGAGATCGGGCTCATGCGTCCCGGCTCGTTCCTCATCAACACCGCCCGTGAATCGCTCGTCGACGAGCAGGCCATGCTCGACGCACTCACCAGCGGGAACCTCGCCGGCATCGCTCTCGACGTGAACGAGCCCGACGGGCCGTGGCGCGACCTCGTCGCTCAGCCGAACCTCATCCTCACCCCGCATCTCGCCGGCGCCACCCAGGAGACCCTGGTGCGCGGAGCGGAGATGCTCGCATCCGAGATCCAGGCATACATCGACGACAAGCCCCTTCGGTGGGAACGATGACCCCCGTCTACCTCGCAATCGATGCTGGCACCGGATCAGCTCGGGCCCTCGCCTTCGATGCCGACGGCACTCTGGTCGCCCGCGCCGCACACGAATGGACCCATGCCGCCGTCCCAGGGCACCCGGGCGGAACCGTATTCGACACCACCGGTGGCTGGCACGCCATCAGCGCAGCGATCGCCGATGTCGTCGCCGCGCTCGACGGTCGCCCCGTGGCATCCGTTGCCGCCTCCAGCATGCGCGAGGGCTTCGTTCTCTACGACGCCGACGGCACCGAACTGTGGGCCTGCCCCAACACCGACGGGCGCGCCCGCGCCGAGGCCGACGATCTCGTCGCCGAGGGCGTCGCCGACGACATCTACCGCATCGGCGGTGACTGGGTTTCGATCACCGCGCCCGCCCGCCTGCGCTGGATCGCCCGGCACCAGGCCGACATCCTCGCAAGAACCCGCCACCTCGGGATGCTCAGCGACTGGGTCACCACCCGCCTCACCGGCGAGTTCGTCACCGAACCCACCTGCGGGTCGAGCTCAGCCCTGTTCGACCTCAGCGCCCGCGACTGGTCGGCAGAACTCGCCTCGGCCGTCGGCATCGACCGCGGTATCCTGCCCAGCGTCGCCGAGTGCGGGCAGATCGTCGGACGCGTCACCTCCGAGGCCGCCGCCGCGACCGGGCTCGCCGTGGGCACGCCCGTCGTCACCGGGGGAGCGGACACCCAGCTCGCCCTGCACGGCATCGGCGCCCGCGAAGGCCTGCCCACTATCGTGGCTGGCACCTTCTGGCAGACCACCGCGGTGCTCTCCGAGCCGCTGGTTGACCCGAAGCGGCGCCTGCGGACGCTCTGCCACGTCGACGACGGCGCCTGGATGATGGAGGGGATCGGCTTCCTCTCCGGACTCGCCATGCGATGGTTCCGCGACGCCTTCTGCCCGGATGCCGTCGCCGAAGCCGCCGCGAACGGCCGGTCTGCCTTCGACATCATGGAGAGCTGGGCCGCCGACGTACCGGTCGGCGCGAACGGAATCGTCGCCGCCATGGCGAACACCATGCAGGCTGACGCCTGGCGGCACGCCGCCCCCACGTTCACCGGGTTCGACATCAACGACTCCGCCGGCTCGTCGCGCGGGGCTTTTGTCCGCGCCATTGAGGAGTCGGCGGCCATCGTCGCGGCCTCGCACCTCGACATCCTCTCGTCGCTCACCGGCGGCGCCGCGACGGCCGTCGGACACGTCACGTTCACCGGCGGATCGAGCGCAGGCGCGCTATGGCCGAACATCATCGCCGGGTTCACCGGACTCGAAACCCGCGTGACACCCGCCCCCGAAGCCACCGCGTACGGCGCAGCGCGCCTCGCAGCCCAAGGTGTCGGCGCCGACCTGCCGACGATGAGTGAACCCGACCGGATCGTCGCCGTCGACGAGAGCACCCGCGAGACCTACCGCGAGGTGAGAGAGCGCTGGCATCGCATCTACGACGACGTCATGTCGATCTCTGGCCAAGACCTGCCGCCCCTGTTCACGCCGCCCGGCGCGACGACATCACAGACCCTCTGAAGTACTACCGAAAGGAAATCCCCATGAGGATGCAACGCAGCAACTCATTCGATCACCGGGGCCGCCGCGCGGCGGCCGTCATCGCCACGTCTGCCGTCGCAGGCCTGATGCTCGCCGGCTGCTCCGGCGGCGGAGGCAACTCGTCGTCCTCCGGCGACGGTGAACAGAGCCTCAAGGTTCTGATCGCAGCCCCGCAGGAAGGCGCCGGCAAGATCCTCGAGGCAGAGTTCGAGGATCAGACCGGGGTCAGCGTCGAAGTCGAGGTCGTGCCTTACGACCAGATCCAGACCAAGGCGATCCTCGACGCACAGTCGGGCACCAACAACTACGACGTCATCCAGTACTGGTACACCTCGGTAGGTGCACTCGCTGAGGCCGGCGCCCTGCAGGACATCACCGACTGGGTCGAAAGCGACGCCGAAATAGACTCGTCTGACTTCATCGACGCGATCTTCGGCCCGTACACGCAATTCGATGACCAGACGTACGGTCTACCCATCGACGGCGACACGCACGTGCTCTTCTACAACAAGGAGATCTTCGAGCGGAACAACGTCGAAGTGCCCACGACGTGGGACGAATACGTCACTGTGGCTAAGACCATCACCGAGGCGGAGTCCGCGAACGGCGTGTACGGCTCAGCTCTGCTCGGCTCGAAGAGCGCGTTCAACATCGGCTCGACGTTCTTCAACCGTCTCGCCACAATGTCGCCCGACGCCATCGACTCGCAGATGCCGCAACTGAACACCGACGTCGCGGTCGCCGCCGCACAGTCGATGCTCGACGCAGAGCCCTACGCACTGCCGAGCCCCCTGGAGATCGGCTTCGAGCAGGCGCTGCCGCAGTTCCTCGCCGGCTCCGTGGGCATGATCGAGTTCTGGACGGACCTCGGCGTGTTCGCCCAGGACCCGGAGCAGTCGAAGATCGTCGACAAGTGGGACGTCGCCCCGCTTCCCGTCGGCCCCGAGGGGTCGGTGTCGGGCGCTCTGAACGCCGGGTGGGCGATGGGCATCAGCCCGAACGCCGGCGACGAGGATCTCGCGAAGCAGTTCGTCGCATTCGCCTCGTCGAAGGAGACCAACGAGCAGCTCATCACGACCACCGGTTCCGGAGTCGACCCGATCCGCACGTCGACGCTGGAGAGCGCGAAGTACAAGGAGTTTGCCCCGGCGGTCTCCGAAGTCGCCGCGCAGGTGCTGCCCAACGCCCAGTCGTGGCCGACGTCGCCGCAGGCGCCCGAGATGATCCAGTCGCTCAGCGACAACCTCGCACTGATGCTGCAGGGAAGCCTCACGGCTGAAGAGGCCATGCAGCAGACCTGGGATGCCTGGCAGAAGCTGTAAGGCCGACCACCCTCACCCGCCCGAAGGAGCTCTTCATGTCAAAGGACGCTGCCAACGCCCGCACGGGCCGACACATGCGGTGGACCGGCCGTGCGCTTCTGTCGCCGGCCATCCTCGCCGTGACCGTCATCGCGGTCTACCCGCTGGTCTACATCATCGCGGCTTCCTTCTCGAAGAGCTCCCTCGGGCGGCCGTTCTCAGAATGGGTGGGACTGGAGAACTTCGCTTCGCTGCTGGGGGACGGGGTCACGCTCCCGTCCCTCGGCAGGTCGTTGATCTTCGCCTTCCCCTCGGCAGTCATCGCGCTGATCGCCGGCCTAGTGGTCGCGTTGGCTCTGGATGCCGCGGTGAAGTCTGGCCGCGTCATCCGTGTGCTGCTGCTGCTTCCACTGATGACACCGCCGGTGATGGCCGCCGTGATCTGGAAGCTGATCCTCGCTCCGACCGGAGGACTGTTCAACAACATCGGTCAGTCTTTCGGATCGACCGAGTCGTTCCTCTTCCTCGGGTCAAGCCCGGCTGCGATGATCTCGCTCACGCTCGTGGACGCGTGGCAGTGGGCGCCGTTCTGCGTGCTTCTCGTGTACGCAGCCCTGCAGACTCTGCCCTCCGAAGTGTACGAGGCGTCGCAGATTGACGGCGCGGGCATCTGGCAGACGTTCTGGCGGATCACGTTCCCTCTGGTGCTGCCGGGGCTCGTCACCGTGCTGCTGCTGAAGCTCGTCGTGTCGTTCAAGGTCTTCGATCTCGTGTTCATCATGACCAGTGGCGGGCCAGGATTCGACACCACGGTCAGCAGCTACCAGATCTATCGCACGGCGCTGCAGACGTTCGATGTGGGGGCGGCCGCCGCGCAGACCATCGCGTTCCTCATCCTCGTAACCCTCATCGTCGTGCCGCTCAACGCCGTGCGGCAGCGGATGCATCGGGAAGGTTAAAGCACATGGCATTCATGACGTTGAAGGGCTCAGGGCCCGTCGAAGACGCGCCGACGAGCGTCGTCGTCACCGCGTCGCGTCGTCGTCGCCGGCCGGAGCGTCACGCGGCATCGCGCCCGGGACCGCAATCGCGCATGGTGAAGGCGGTCAAATGGACGGTCATCGTCGTCGCGATCGCGCTGGCGGCGCTGCCTATCCTGTACATGCTCGCGATGTCGTTCAAGAGTCCCGACGACATCCTTTCCACCCGCATACTGCCCTCGAGGCTTGCCTTCGAGAACTGGGTGCAGGCGTTCAACAACTGGCCGGTGCTGACCTACCTGCGCAATTCCGTCGGCACAGGGCTCATCGCCGTTGCGGTGGCGCTCGTGATCTCGGTGCCGGCGAACTACGCGATCGCACGTCTGCGCGCCGGCGGTACCCAGGTGCTCGGCCTCATCGTCTCGGCGTACGTCGCCCCGCCCGTGGTCGCGATCATCCCGCTGTTTTTGCTCGTACGCACTGCAGGGCTCATGGACTCGGTGGTCGGACTGGGCGTCGTGGAGGGGCTGCTGCTCACCCCGGTCGCGGTGTGGTTGCTCGACAGCTTCTTCCGAGCCATTCCGGAGGAGATCGATGAAGCGGCGCAACTCGACGGGTGCGGCCCGCTGCGGACCTTGTGGTCGGTGATCCTGCCGCTCGTCGCGCCCGGACTGGTCGCGGTGGCGATCATCGTGTTCATTCTCGTGTACAACGACTTTCTCATCCCGTTGCTGCTCACGCAGAGCGTCGATTCGCAGACGCTACCGGTCGGCATCGCGCTGATGCAGGGCGGGCGCGAGGTCATGTTCGGTCAGATGGCGGCGGCGAGCCTGGCCGGGCTCATTCCGGTGTACCTGATGGCGATGTTCCTGCAGAAGTGGCTCGTGGGTGGGCTGACACAGGGCAGTGTGAAGTAATTGGAGGAAGAGGAATGAACGCATCGTATGGATCCGAGACGGAGACGGCGCTCGCAGACATCGTGCGCGTGAGTCGCGCGATGGGAGCCGATCCGTCGCTCGTGCTCCACGGCGGAGGGAACACCTCCATCAAGACCACCGGCTTGGACGTGACCGGTGACGACGTCGAGCTCATCTTCGTCAAAGGCAGCGGGTGGAACCTCGCGACGATCGAGGCCGCCGGTTTCGCACCGCTGCGGCGGGAGCGTCTCGGGGAACTGCTGCAGCTCGAGAAGCTCGACGATCCGACGATGGTGAACGAGCTTCGGCAGGCGTCGTTGGATGCTGCGGCACCGACCGCATCGATCGAGGCATTGCTGCACGGGTACCTGCCCGGCCGCGTCGTGCTGCACAGCCATGCCGATGCGATCGTCGCACTGACCAACCGTGACGTGGCGCCGGCCGCGATCGCCGATGTGCTGGGGGAGCGCGTGCTCGTGCTGCCATACGTGCTGCCGGGCTTCGCGCTGGCGCGCCTGGTCGCGCAGACAGACGTTTCGGGCGTCGATGCGATCGTGCTGAGCAACCACGGGCTGTTCACCTTCGGTGAAGACCCAGACGAGACGCTCGCGCGCCACCTCGATCTCGTCGGTCGTGCGACGGAGGCGCTTGGGGCGCGTTCCTGGGGTGCGGACGGTGGCGAGGCCACACGTGACGGCGACTTGCTGACGTTGGCCGCGCTGCGTGCCGATGTATCGCGCGTGGCTGGGCGACCACTGATCGTTCAACAATCCGGGTCGGGCAAAGCGGCCGCGTACGCACGGCGGAACGACATCGCCGAGGCATCGTCACGCGGCACGGCGACACCCGAGCATGTGCTGTACACGAAGCGGGCGCCGCTCGTCGGGCGCGACGTCGCCGCGTACGCAGCGGAATACGAGGCGTACTTCGCACGTAATCGGGATCGGGCAACCACCCCGGTGACCGCCCTCGATCCGGCGCCGCGCATCATCCTCGACCCGGAGCTCGGCATGCTCGTCGCCGGAGACACGGCCGACGCGATCAACGTAGCGCACGACATCGCCCTCCACACCATCGACGTCGTCGAACGCGCCGATGCGCTGGGCGGGTACATGTCACTCGACGAGCCGAGCACGTTCGACATCGAGTACTGGTCTCTTGAGCAGGCCAAGCTCGCCAAGCGCACCCGGCTGCCACTCGGTGGCGAGGTCGCGCTGGTCATCGGTGCCGGATCGGAACGGGGGAGTGCGCTCGTTCAGGGCCTGCTCGCCGCGGGGGCAGCTGTCGTCGGGGTCGATGACGACTCGGCTGTCTCGACCGCAGGGAAGAGCATCGGGTGGCGGTTCGTGGCCGGTGACGTGAGCGACACGCAGGTGCTCGCGCGCGCTGTGGAGACCGCGGTGCGCGACTTCGGCGGTATTGACATGCTGGCGCTGCTCGCGGATTCTGACACCTCGCGCAGTTCGCACGCTTCTGAGATCGACGACGCGGCGTGGCAGCGGGCGTGGGAGATCAACACGATGTCCGTGGCGAGGGCGCTTCGCGTCAGCCGGCCGCTCCTGGAACGCGCACCGCGGGGCGGACGAGTGGTGCACCAGGGTGCCTATGGTGGTGCGGCGTCGCCCGAGCGCGCCGCTGCTGTCGCTGCCGCGAGCGTGATCGTCGATGCGACGTGGAAGGAATGGGGCCCCGGCATCCGGGTCAGTGAGGTTCCCGCGGGGTATTCGCTACTCGACAAGCTGATGGCGTAGGGGTCTCCCACGCCCGTGTCTGTGAGTGAAGGGCCGGGTGCGTCGGCCGTCACACCGGGTGCGTCGTCGTCAGCGAGATATCGGCACGCTCGCTGACATAGCGCGCCCGCCGGAAACACGATGTCGGTCACCTTCGAGGCGGCCGACGCCGGTAGCCAGATGACCAGCGGGATGGATCGGCACGTTGCGGGCGATCGCGCCATCAACCGGCTGCTGCGGGGCCATCACCCGGCCGTGGTTCAGATCGCGGTCCCTCCGCTAGTGTTCGGAGCGTGGAGGCACGAGGGGACAGAGTATGGCGGGCATGGTCGATTTGCGGGGAGTGATCCACACGATCACTCCGGGCGATCATTACTCGCCGCGCACAGGGTCCGCCGTGCCAACCGTCGTTCATGGGCTTGCGGCGGCGGCTTTGCGAGCTGGCGACCCACGGCACGCGGTCGTGGTTGACGACTCCACCTATCAGCCCCGGTACGACAGCGCAGAGGTGCTCGAATATCGCGGAATCGCGCGGCCCACAGTGCGACAGCAGCGGCTCGACATGCTGCGGGCAAGGCTCGGCCGAGCGCGGCGGGCGACGCTTGACTACTTCGAGCCGATCGCGGCCCGGCTTGAACGCGAACCTCCGGCTGTCGTCATCGCCCACAACGCGCCGCTGATGCCGCATCTGCTCGGGCACACCGACCACGACGTCGTGCTGTACATGCACAATCAGCTGCTGCGCACCTATGCACGTAGTGAGATCGCCGGTGCGCTCAGTTCCGTGAAGAGGATCGTGTGTGTCAGTGATGCCCTCGCCACCGAGACGCGCGCACTGCTGCCGCGAGTTCTGCGCGACCGGGTGCGCGTCGTCGAGAACGCCGTTGACACGACGCAGTTCCGGCCGTCACTCGATCCCCGGCCCGCCGGACCGCTGCGGGTCCTGTTCGTGGGCCGCGTCATCGCCGATAAGGGTGCTGACGTACTGCTGAGGGCCGCCGCCGAGTTCCGCGCCGATGAGATCACGGTGCGCGTTGTCGGTAGCCAGGGTTTCGATCCGCACGCCGTGCTGTCCGCGCATGAGACCGAATTGAGACGACTTGCAGCGCGCATGGCGCCCAGCGTCGAATTCCTGCCTTTCACCCTTCGGCCCGACGTGCCGAACCTGTACCGACAATCGGATGTGCTCGTCGTGCCATCTCGCTGGCCGGAGCCCAGCGGACTCACGATCGGCGAAGGCATGGCGACTGGATTACCGGTGATAGCAAGTGCAGTCGGCGGAATCCCGCAGGTCGTCGGAGACGCCGGTGTCTTGGTACCGCCGGACGACCCGATCGCGCTCGCTGCAGCTCTGCGCCGCCTGCTCGAATCAACCGACGAGCGTACGCGCCTGGGGCTGGCTGCCCGTGCGCGCTCCGAGACACGGAGCTGGGATTGGGCGTGGGGAAACCTACGCGCGGTGCTCGACGCACTCTGAGTCGTTGCCGTGCGGCTGGGTGGGCAGATCCGCACGCTACTCCGACGGGCGTCACTGCCGGTGAACGGCAACTCGGCGCCATGCCTGTCGGATGACGTAGCCGGGCCACAGTGACATCGCCCAGGTCAAGTCGCCGGGGTGGTGAGAGGCACGAAACGCGTCGAAGGCCTGAGCTCCGTAGATCTGCCCGATCCGTCGGAATCCACGCCACGGGAAGGCCGCGCGGTGTCTCCACAGCACTCGGGCAGCGCCTATCCACATCCGCCGGTAGTCGCGGCTGGCGTTCTGCTCATGTAGTCGATAACGCACCAGCACCCTCGGCACATGTGTCAGACGGCCGTGGCGAGCGATGTCCAACCAAGTACCCCACTCCTCACTGTGGGTGAGCGACTCGTCGAACCCACCGACCTCGACGATCCGAGCCCTGCGCACCATGACACCGGAGGTGTGCACGCTGTTGCCTCTCAGCAGTTGTCGGTAGTCGCCGCCGTGGCCGCCCCAGCCGTCGCGGATCGTGCCATCAGCATCCAGCACATCGAAGTCGCAAGAGCACAGGCCGACGTCGGGATCACGCATTGCCGCGGTCTGCGCCGCCAATTTACCGGGATGCCAGAGGTCATCGGCGTCTAAGAACGCCACCAGCTCGCCGCGTGCTTCACGGATACCGCGGTTTCGCGCCGCGCTTGGTCCTTGGTTTGACTGCCGCACGACACGTATCAGCGGATGGGCAGGCACGGTCAGAGGGCGTGTCGACCCGTCGTCGACCACGATCACCTCGAGCGGGGGCGGCGTCTGCTCAGCGGCCGACAGTGCGGCTTCGCACAGGAACTCAGCGGGCGTGTTGAATGCGGGAATCACCACGCTCACGGCCAGCACGCTCATGTTGCAGATCATATGACGCGATGTGCGGAGCCTCCGAACGCCGTCGCCATCCGTTCGGACATTCGCCCGGGTGCAATCAGCGATGCGATGAGATAATCAAGCATCCGAAGGGGGTGGCGGTGCCGATGAATGCTCTTGCGCGCCTGCGGGCAGCCGCTCCTGACCTGTGGGCGGGCCTGTGGCGCTGGACGCTCATCGCCCTCGGCGTCGCCGCGGCCACGTACCTTCTGCTCGATCGGGCCGCCGGGGCCGACTTCGTCACCGCGTGCGTGCTGGCCGGCCTCGTCGTCGGCGCCGTGCTCACCCGCTCAGAGCCGCTCGCCATCGCCCTGATGGCGACGCCGGCGATCGTGATCGCAGCGCGCGTGGGCATCGTGCCGGGTGGGCTGACCGTGTCGGACGCCGCACTCGCCGTCGCCTTCGGTGTCGCGATTCTGCTCGGCAACAGAGACTACAGCCCACCAATGAGGGCGCTGCTCTGGCTCAACGCGATCTACCAGTTCGCCACCTTGTTCACGGTGATCGTCAATCCGTTCGCTGCCAACACGATCGAATGGTTCCACGCCTGGCTTCTGGTCTCAGGCGCACTGATAGTCGGCTGGGCGATCGGTCGTGCGGGCAAGGCACGGCTGGCGCTTACTCTGCTGTTGCTGATGGCAGCAGTGTATGCACTGGGAACATTCTTCACCGCAATCGGGCAATGGCTGCATGGCGACTTCTTCGGCGCGGTGTATCCGACCTGGCCATGGCCGCAACACAAGAACGCCGCGGGAACGACGCTGGCTTTCTGCGCTTTCATCGCATATGTCAACCCCGACTGGGCCAGGTTGTCACGGCGGTGGATGCGGCTCGCGTTCTGGGTCTTCGTCGCCGCGATGGTGCTGACGCAGTCGCGTCAGGCGGCGATCGGCCTTGTCGTCGCGCTGCTCATCTACACCCTGCGCCAGGGAGCCGCGAAGCACATTCTGCTCGCGGTTGCGTTGGCTGTGCCCGGGATCTTCTTGGTGGTGCAGAGCGTGATCGAGCAGGTCGAGTCGCAGAACAAGTTCAACTCTGTCTATCAGCGCCTCGACTGGTTACGCGAGGTCTACGCCCTGTGGAAGCACGAGCCGATTTTCGGCCACGGGCTGCGGTATTGGTACGTGCACCCTACGGCCAACTTCCAGCCTCCGCAGGCCGAGGTCGAGGTGGTCGCCTCGGCAGGCCTTGTCGGTCTGCTCGGATTCGCGATCATGTGGGTGGGAGTGATCATCGTGCTCTGGCGCGTGAATCCGAGATTCGGAATGCTCGCCTTCGGCGTCGTGCTGGCCCGCATCGTGCAGGCACAGTTCGACCTGTTCTGGGTGGCGGTACAGGTGTCCACTCCCTTCCTGATCGCGGGCATCTGCCTGGGCGCGCAAGCATACGAACGGGCGCGGAATCCGGATGCCGACGACTGGTGGGCCCATCGGCGTGACACGCGTGCGCGCGACCGCGCTGTGAAGGCGAAGCCCGTATCACACACCGCTGCGCGCCGGCTGGCGCGCAGCGGCATCCGCGTATGATCAACACAATGGGGATGGGAGTGTGATGGAGCTTCGGGACTACGGTCGTGCGCTGCGGCGTCACTGGCTCTCAGTCGTGCTCATGACGGTGCTGGGTGTCGCCGTCGGATTCGGCTGGGCCAGCATACAGACGCCGGTCTACCAGGCGGATGCCGGTGGACTGATCAAACCGCGCTCGGCGACTCTCGAAGACGGCGGGGTGCTCACCGCGCAGCAGAGTGACATGCTCGCCCGCGGAAAGGTTGCCACCTACCTCGACATGGCCACGTGGCGATCCACCGCTGACGCTGCGGCACAGGAGCTCGGCATCGACACAGCGCCCGACGTGCTGGTGCGGCGCATCACCGTCGAGAATCCCGACGACACGGCGATCCTGAAGATCACCGCGACCGGGAATTCACCGCAAGCAGCTCGAGACCTTGCGACAGCCTGGGTCTCGGGCCTGATTGCGACGATCGATGCTAACGAGGGTGTGGACGGCGCCCCCGGCACCAGTGAGATGACCGTATCGCTCGCAGAATCGGCCTCGTTGCCGACCTCGCCCGCCTTCCCCGACACGAAGGTGGCGATGCTCGTCGGTGGCGTGCTCGGGCTTGGCGGCGGCATCGCATTCGCGCTGGTGCGAGCGGTCTCCGACCGACGAATCCGTCCGACTGATGACGTGGAAGAGCGACTCGGTCTCCCGGTGGTCGGGGCATTGCCCGAATCGGCAGTACTCACCGACCGGCAGCATTTGCATCGCGGCGCTTCAACGCCTCCTGCGGGCAGCAAGGCGGCCCGCGTCGACTTCGCGCTGCGCGAGTCATTGCGCATGCTGCGCACCAACCTGCAGTTCATGAACGTCGACGACCCGCCTCGGATCATCGTGGTCTCGAGCGCTCTTCCCGGTGAGGGCAAATCGACCATCGCGGCGTCACTCGCCCGGACGCTTGCCGATGCCAGCGAGTCAGTCGTCCTGGTAGATGGGGACCTTCGACGCCCTACCGTTGCCGACACCATGGGCATCCGCGGCGATCTCGGTCTCACCGATGCGCTCGCCGGCCGAGTCCAGCTCGCCGATGTGCTGCACCAGGCATCCGACACCACCACCCTCATCGTGCTGCCCGCCGGTACCATCCCACCCAACCCGAGCGAGCTGCTCGGTTCCGAGCGCATGGGCACCATCCTCTCGGATCTCGGCAAGCACGCCATTGTCATCGTCGATGCGCCGCCCCTGCTTTCGGTCACCGACAGCGCTGTGCTCACCCGCCACGCCGACGGCGCTCTGCTCGTCACTTCGGTCGGCAAGAGCACCTACGACCACGTCGAGAAGGCGATCACGGCGGTGGAACGTATCCATGGCAAGGTGCTCGGCATCGTGCTCAACCACATGCCGGCCGTCGGCACGATGGATACCTACGAGTACGCTTACGATTCGCGCAAGGGCCGCGCCAAAACGAGCGGAACTCCCGCCGGGTCGTCTGGTGGGGCCGCACGCGAGCGAGATGGTTCGCGAGACGCTGCCTCCGCCGGACCGATCCGTGTCGCCCGCCGCAGGCGCACCGCCGCTCCCGAGGCAACGACCGAATCGTCTGGCGAAGTCACCAATTTCGAGGATCTCCTGCGTGGAGCGACGGTCGACGTCGATGCCCGGCGCAATGACGCGAGAGGCTGATCGACCGCGCCGCGTCGCGCTGGTCACGTCGTCGTTCGCTCCGCACGTCGGAGGCGTCGAAGAACATGTCGCACAGGTGGCGCGAGGTCTAGCCGCTGCCGGTCATACCGTCGAGGTATGGGCTGTGGATCGGGGGGACAGACCGGCGGAGCCGTTTGGTCATGGCGTCGTCGTGCGCTATCTCCCCACGCCTCTTCCGGCGCGCTCCCTCGGCAGCATGGCGCGATTCGTGACGCGGGCCCCGGCCGCATGGCGCGCCTGGACGCAAGCGCACCGCTCGCTCAAGCCCGACGTCGTGCACGTGCACTGCTTCGGGCCGAACGGGCTGTATGCCCTTGCCCTGCACCGCCGGTATCGCACACCGCTCGTCATAACATCGCACGGCGAGACCACTGGTGACGACACCTCGGTGTTCGCCCGATCTGCGCTGCTGCGTGACGGGCTGCGCCGCTCACTGGCTGCCGCTGCCGCAGTGACGGCGCCGACCGACTACGTGCTGACCGACCTGCGGAAGAACTTCGGGCTGAGCGGAGGAGAGGTGGTAGCCAACGGTGTCGACCTGCACGTTGCAACGGGTCCGACACCGATCAGCGGACGATACATTCTGGCTGTGCGACGGCTGGGGTGGATGAAGGGGGTCGACCTGCTGATCGACGCATTCGCCGTCGGACGCGTCCGCGGCACCATCGCTGCAGATGTGCGTCTGGTGATCGCTGGCGACGGACCCGAGCGTGAGCGTCTGGAAGAGCAGATCTTTGCAGCGGGGTTGCTCGACGACGTGACGATGCTGGGCTGGCAGGACGCCGAGCAGGTCGCGTCTCTCACCGCTGGGGCCGAGGCGATGGTCGTGCCCAGTCGTGACGAAGCCTTCGGAATCGTGGCGCTTGAGGCATGGCGCGATGCAGCGCCTCTGATCATGACGACGCGCGGAGGCGCCCGAGAGTTCACGACGGATGGCGTCGATGCCGTATTGGTGGATCCTGAAGACACTGACGCTCTCGCGAGCACGCTGGCACGCGTGCTGTCTGATGACACGCTGCGTTCGCGTCTCACGAGCGCGGGGCTCACGCGGGTGCGGGAGTTCAGCTGGGGTGCTGTGACGCAGAAGTACCTCGACGTCTACCAGCGGGTGCTCAAGCGTCGCTGAGCTCAGCGCAGCGACCGCCATATCGCGGCGTGTCCGGCGGCTGATCGCTCCCACGTGAACTCGGCGGCGCGGACTCGGCCGGCGGCGATGAGCGTCGGGATACCGGCATCTGCTGCCGTGATCTGCAGAAGTCCGTCGGCGATGGCAGCTCCGGTCGGCTCAACGAGCAGCCCGGCATCACCGACGACTTCCGGCAGACTGCTGGTATTCGCTGCGACCACAGGAACCCCGGCCGCCATCGCTTCGAGCGCCGGCAGACCGAACCCCTCGTACAGCGACGGGACGACGATCGCGGTCGCGGAGGCCACCAGCCCCGGCATCGAGTCATCGGGCTGGCGTCCGAGCAGCACTGTCCCTGGCATGCCATCGAACAGCTGCGTGCGGCGCGGGCGGGCAGGGCCCGCGAGGGCGAGAGTCAGGTCGGGTCGTTCGCGGTGCACCAGCGGCCATGCCACCGCCAGCGCGTCGAGATTCTTGCGCGTTGCGGCACCACCGGCGTGCAGCACATACGGGCCGCGAAGACCCAAGCCAACGAGCGCTTCGGTGGCGAGCGGTGCTGCGTCGAAGTACCGCGGGTCGATCCCGTTGGGCACCACATGTGGGTCCTCCACACCGAGAAACTCGACGGCCTCTTTCGCGGTGAACTGCGACACACAGATGACGGCAGCGGCGCGGCGGGCCTCGTCGATCGCGGCGGCAACAGGTGCCGACTCATCCGAGAACCGCCACGCCACGACATCATGCAACGTGATCACGTCGGCGTGCGGCGCGGGTGGTAGCTCGAGAGAAGTGCGATGCGAAACGGTGTCGCCTCTAAACAGCATCCGACCCAGCATGCGTCGCACGGATGCCGGCGCCTGTGCCACCCGTCCCATCGGCAGCCGGCGGTTGCCGGCAAGAGGGGAGCGCATCGACCGCATTACCAGTTCGCGCACCGCCCAGTCGGTGCCCATCGCCGCAGCGGCTCGTGAGATCACCTGAGCTTCGTACGCCTGCGCACCCATCGGTGTGTCGGTCGCGATGCGCGCGATGCTCAGCCGTGGCGTCGTCATCGGCCGGCCCCCAGTTCTGTCGATCTCTATCTTGTAGGAACGTCCCTGTGTGTCGCCATCTTGGATGGCTGACAGTGCGGCCTGCCATGATGATTAACGGGCGATCAACTGGGAGACATGATCATGGGGAAACCTGGCTTCATTAAGAGAAGTGCCACGTTGGTGGTCCGCCGTTGGACGGATTCGGTGGCGTATCGCAATCTTGTCAGTCTGCGTGCCCGGATCTCTGCGCGAGTGCTGCGGCGACAACCGTTCTGGTATGGGCAGTACCCTCACACATTCCTGGAACGTCGCCCACCAGAGGATCTGGGCGGGCCGAGCGAGCTTCCCCGCGTGATCTGGAGCGTCTGGACGGGTGCGAATGAGATGAGCGCCGTGCGCAAGGCCGGTCTGGAGCAGCTTCGTGCCATGGCCGCCCCGGTACCGGTCGTGCTCGTGACTGCAGAGAACCTCGAGCAGTACCTCATTGAGGGGCACCCGCTGCATGCAGCGTACGAGGACTTGTCATACACGCATAGATCGGACTACCTGCGTGCGTACCTCATGTATCACTATGGCGGTGCGTACTGCGACATCAAGCCGATGACGACGTCATGGGAGCAGCATTTCTCGCGGATGGAGAATGACTCTGCGTGGTTGCTCTCCACCGCGCTGCCGAGTCCACACGAAACCGGCAACAACCGTGGGCGCCTTGGCAGGCATATGCGCCGTTACTACCGCAGCCTCCCAACCGGGGGCATGCTGTTGGCGCGCTCGCATACGCCCTTGACCGCGGAGTGGCTGCGCGAAGTGGAACGGACACTGACGTACGCGGCTCCTGCGCTTGCGGAGCACCCTCGCAAACAGTCCGATCCTGGGTACCCGTTCGAATGGATGGATCTGATCGGCGACATCCTGCAGCCGCTGGCGCTGAAGTATGGCGATCACGTGATGATCGATCCGAAGCCGTGGTGGGACGTCAAAGCCGACTATCGTTGATGGCAGCAGCGGCACGTGGGGAGTCGCAGCAGACGGGGAGAGAAGTGTCACATCGCAGTGCCGTCGTCATCGTCGCGACGTACCGCCGTCCGGATTACGTGCGCACCTGCCTCGAGCACCTTGGCGGTCAGTCCGTCGCCCCGGCACGGATCGTCGTGGTCGACGCCTCACCCGACGATGAAACCGCGGCTGTGGTCTCCGAGTTCGAGGGTATCGACTACCGGCGCAACACGCTCGGTCTCGGAACGCTCGCCGCGTCGCGCGCCATTGGCGCGCGCGATGCCATCGAAGACGTCATCGCGTTCATCGATGACGACGCCTTCGCCGAACCGGAGTGGCTCGAACGGCTGCTCGCCGCCTACGACCTGCCCGGTGTCGGCGCCGTCGGCGGGCGAGCTCGCAATGGTCAGTCCGGTGAAGAACGGCACGGGATCGACCGCATCGGCAGGTTTCTGCCCAACGGGCGTCTGACGGGCAACTTCGCGGCTGACCCCGGTCGCACCATCGAAGCCGACCACATGCTGGGCGCCAACATGTCGGTGCGCAACGATGTGCTGCGGTCGTTCGGGGGCATCCACGACTACTACCCGGGAACCTGTCTTCGTGAAGACAGCGACCTGGCGCTGCGCGTGCGATTGGCCGGTCACCGGATCGTCTACGCACCTGACGCCGTCGTGCGGCATGTCGCCGGCGATTACTCGAAGGGTGCGCGGTTCGATCTTCGCTATCGCTTCTACGGGGCGCGGAACCACATTCTGCTGTTGACGACGACCGTGGGCTGGACCGACTCTCACTTCATCCGCTACCTCGGCTCGATCGTGGTCGCGACAGGTCGAGAGCTTGTTTCGGGGGTGACGTCGTGGCCCGGAAAACCCGGGATCGCAGCGAAGCTTCGCGGGGTCGCAGGCGGACTGACCCGCGCGGCAGTCGACGTCGCCGGCACAGTGACGGGTCTGGGTGCGGCGATCGCGCCGAAGGACAGGGCGCGTGAAGTCAACCGGGCACGACCGTGACAGCCGGCGAGGGTGTGGATCCGGTGCCGACCTTCAGCCTCGTGATACCGACGAATCAGCGCGCTGAGTTCGTCGAACAGGCCGTGGACAGCGCACTGCGTCAAGAGCGCGCGTTCGATCGGATCATCGTGATTCCCGACGGGCTGGACGACCCCTCGATCAGCAGTCTCGCAAGCCGGCCGATCGACGTGCATCCGATCACTCACGCGGGCGTGGCCGCGGCTCGCAACGCCGGTCTCGAACTCGTCGATACCCACTGGGTGTGTTTTCTCGACGACGACGACTTGCTGCATCCGAAGTACCTCGCAGACCTCGTGTCGGCCATCGATGCCGCCCCCGACGCGGGTGCCTTCAACGCTCCCTACTGGAGCTTCGCAGCCGAGATCGGCCCGAGAGAAGAGTTCGCAGCCGTAGACCTTGATGGCTGCCTGGCCGCGATCGAGGTCGTCGAGCCACGGAACGACATGACTTATCTCGACATCACGGGGCGCAGCTTCGATGCACTGCTCGCGGGACTCGCCGGCTCGATGAGCACTGCGGCGGTGCGCACCGACATCCTGCGGCGTGCGGGCGGGTTCCCCGAGGGCCTGATCGCCGCCGAGGACTGGACCATGTACGTGAACGTCGCGCGGCTGACCGAATGGAATGTGCTCCCCGAACGACGTGCATTCTTCCGCGACCACGGCACCAACGCGATGAGCGGGCGCAGCACCGAGAAGACGCTTTCGGTGCTGCGGGCGATCCAATCGTTCTGGCAGCCGACGACGCTGCCCACGCCCCCGCATCGCCCGCTATCTGCGTATCGCAGAAACTACCGGTATGAGGTGCTCGCGGCGCTCGATGCGGCTCGGCACAATGATGATCGTCCCGGCCGACGCGAGGCGCTTCAACTCTCGAAGGCGATCCTCCCCGCTTGGTGGGATCAGGCATTCATTCGGATGCCCGCGGTTGTCCGTTCGCTGATGTGGCGCGCCGAACGGAGCGCCATATGACTCGCAGCGTCTACGTCGTGCTCTCGCACCGAGACTGGCCACAAGTGCGTCGACTGGCGGGCGCCATCTTGGAGTCATCCCCGCACGCCCGCGTGGTGATCATGCATGACGCACGACGTGAGCGGTTCCCCGAGCGCGCTGATGATGATCGCATCGTCGTGGTGGACCACGGCTTGGCCTGCGACTGGGGTTCGTGGGAGCTCGTTGAGGCGACTCTGCAGGGATTCTCGATCGCCCGTGAACGATATGACGCTGAGCTCGTCACGCTAATCTCGGGGCAGGACTACCCGACACGTCCGCTAGGGCCATGGGAACGCGAAGCGCTAAGCGCGCCAAGCTGGATCGGTCGTGCACGCCCAGTGGTGTACATCCCGCACTGGGGCAAGAAGCGCGGCGAAGGGGACGACAGAGCGACGCGCTATTCATATCGCTGGTTCCTCTCGCCAGCGGATGTTGTCCGACCCTACCTGCCTTCTTGGCTGCGCTGGCCGCCTGTCATGAACCGACTCTGGGCACGGGGTCGCTGGGCTCTCGCGCGGCGGCTTGAACCGCTGTTCAGCGTTCGTCACGTCGCTCGCGGACGGGGAATCTACTACGGTGTCCGGCGCGTCCGAAACCCGATTCCGGAAGGCCGCGACTACTGGTTCGGCGCGCAGTGGGTTGCTCTTCGCCGGAATGAACTCGACCGGTTGCTCGACAGGGATCTCGCTATCGGGTCAGCTCTGCGACGCCTGTACCGACGGTCGGTGATCCCCGATGAGTCGGCACTCGTCACGCCCCTGGGATGGCTGTCACCGCCGTCCAAAATGCCGCCGGTAACACTGGATCACTGGGATGACATGCAAGATGCCACCATTACGTACACGATCGAGCATCTTGAGATGATCACGGCTTCGGGAGCGCCATTTTGCAGAAAAGTTGATCCGGTGCTGAGTGCGGATCTGTTGGACGCTCTCGATCGCAGAAACGGGCAGCAAAGGACAACACGATGAGATCAGTTGTGATCAACCTACCCGGGGCAGAGGCGCGCCTCGCGGCGTTCCGAGCGGCTGAGCGTTCGGTGGGGTTGGACTCGGAGGTCTTTTCGGCCGTGGACGGCCGAAGCATGGCGGAGCTTCCTCTACATCGACATGGCCTGACTCCTGGCGAAGTCGGTTGCGTGCTCTCTCACCAGCGGCTACTTCGCTCAGTAGCATCCGAAGAGCGCGACTGGGTCCTCGTTCTTGAAGATGATGTGCTCTTCTGGGACGACTTCGGCGGTCAGCTGGAGCGCGCCGAGGAAGACGCGGGGTGGCAGGGCGCTCGATACGTGCAACTGGGCTGGATGCCGCTGACCGAACGCCCGGACCATCTTCGTCTATGTCGCGATCGCATCGTCGCCAATCCGAAGGTTCGTCGAGCTAGCAAGATTGTCCGGCCTCGATTGCGGCTGTCAGCTCCCACCGTCGTGAGCGCAGAAATGGGATGGGGGACACATTGTTACATGGTGAGGACGGACTTCGCTAGTGTCATCGCCGACTTCCTTGACGGGCCGCGGGTTCACGCGCCGATCGATCACTACACTCCGGCATTGCAGCAGATCTATCCCGAGTTCGTTTTCCGTGCGCGGTTCTCACTCGCGGGGCAGAGATGGGGGCAGCCTTCGTCAACAGTGTCGAGCCGGAAATTTGCGCCATTCCAAACAGACTCGGCCGGGAACGTGCGATATGCGCATAAGTGAGGGTGCGCCGGGTTCGGCGCCACACTATCTGCGTTCGATCGCTGGTGAGAAACTGCGGCAATTGTGGGGCATCCATCTGGATCGTCGAGTTGTCTATCTCGACAACTCGACCCATAAGCTCACCTCGTATGCCGATGCTTGGTTCACCCCGTCGATCGCCGACGTCGTGCGTCCGGCGACGAGCCCTGCTGAGGCAGAGAAGATCGCTCGTCAGTGGTGAGCGCTATCGAGTGAAGGTTGGAAGTCAGCCGGCGCCGCGTGGCATTTCGATAGACCGCGTCGGTGCCGGTCACCTGCGCGTCGATCGAGAACGACGTCAGCTGTCGCTGCCGGGCGTCGATCGCCAGTTGCTCGCGACCAGCGGGATCGTCTGCCAGCGCGCGCAGACACCGCGCGGCATCCTCCGCATCGCCTGGTCGGAACAGTGCGCGCTCGTCGAGGCCGCCCAGCAGGTCGATGTGGCCCGCGGCGTTTGCGGCCACCACAGGCAAGCCACACCGCATCGCCTCGAGCACCGACAGACCCAACCCCTCGAGGGGACAGGGAGCAAGTAGAAGACCGGCTGTGGTCATCAGCTCAGTGACGTCGGCGCGATGCCCGAGGAAATCAATGGCGTGCGCGACGCCAAGCTGTTGGGTGAAGGCTTCCAGCCCCGAGTGTTCGGGGCCATCGCCTGCGATCTGCATGGACCAGCCAGCGTCTGCGAGCCCGGAAGACGCGAACGCTCGTATCGCGACGTCGGTGGCCTTCTCGGGCTGCAGCCGCTGCGCGACCAGCACGATCCGGCTGCGCTCGCCCCCCGGTGTGCCTGGCAGATCGGCGATTCCGGTGTGCACCACGGTTCCCGCTGACCCGCTCGCGGCTGCCACCGCGTTGCTGATCAGCACTTCGGCATCGACCGTGGTCCCGATCAGGCGGTCCATGCCACGACGGCGGGGTCGGGCGAAATGTCGCGTTGAGACTACGGCCGGGCGAGCACGCCGCCATCCAAACGCTGCGACAGCCGCGGTGTCAGCAGCCGTCATGTGTGTGTTGACCACGTCGACATCGGCGGGCAGCACGCGTAGCGCGCGCATGACGTCGAGCGTGGTGCGCGCGGGCGCGTAGGCGATCCCGCTCCCGAGGGCGGCGCGCATCCGATCCGGGTCCCCGCCGATCACGCGCACACGCGCGCCCGCGGTCAGCTGTGCGACCGCCAGCCGTGCGATGAACCGCTCGACACCGGAGAACCCGTCAGAACGGATCGCGTGCACGATCGAGAGCGGTCGCTCGTCGCCGCGCAGCGACTCCGCGAGCGTGAGATAGGACTGCGCCACGTTGGACCAGCTGTGCTTCTCTGCGACGGCGCGGGCTGCTGTGCGCATCGTGGCGTCCGGCATGCCCACGCGCGAGATCCCTGCCGCGACGGAATCCGGATTGCGACGCACGATCGCTCCGTTCACGCCGTCGGTGAGTAGATCCGGTGCCGCACCGACTGGCGTGGCGACGACCGGAACTCCACACGCTAATGCTTCCAGCACCACCAGCGCGTTCGCCTCGTATGCGCTCGGCAGAACGAAGCAGTCGGCCGCATGCAACGTGCTCAGTGGATCATCCAGCTGACCGGCGAAGCGCACGCGGTCGGCTACGCCGGCACGTGCCGCGCGGCGGCGGGCATCCGAGATCATGGCGGCGGTGCCGCCCACGACGACGAGCCGTACGCCGGGTACCTGCCTGAGCGCGTCGAGCACCACGGGCAGGCCCTTGCGCTCGAACTCGTGCCCGATGAACAGGGCCACGCTCTGGTCGGCCGTAACTCCCTCGGCTTCGCGCGCGGCCTCGCGCTGTTCAGGTGTCGGCGGGCGGAAGCGCTCCAGATCGACGCCGTTCGCGATCACTGTCACGGGCGCCGCGACTCGGCCGTAGACCTGTCGGAGTCCCGCCGCCTCGTTCGATGTCAGTGCCACCACGGCACGGTGCGTGCGTCCGCGATATCGGATGCTGTCGCGCACGGACGTGTAGATGTGCAGGGGATTGCGGAGCATGCGCCAGAAGTAACTGCCACGGGCGCGCATCGCCGTCTGCAGCAGACCGTGGTTGACGTACACATCGCCCACCATCGCGTCGTTGTGGCAGATCGAGATCGCCTCTGGGCGCGACGCGAGGAAGCGCTTCGCGCGTACCGTGCCGACGGTAGAGAACCAGAGCACGTCGTACAGGTGCTGCAGCCGGTTGCGGCGGGCCGGATCAACACCGTGCCCTGTTTCGGTGCCCGTGAACCGCTCGACCACGGCGCCTGCGCGCACGAACTCACGCTCCAGCTGATATGCGACGCCCCCGACGCCGGCGCCGGGCGCGATCCGGGGCGCGATCTGCACGATGTGCAATGGCTTCGGGCCCATCGGCTGCTCCGTTCGTCTGCTCCGGATGGTCGTCTACTCTAGGCTTCCCAACCTGACAAGCCGGGCGAACTCCTCGTTCGAAGCGCGAACCTCGTCGAACGTTCCACTCGTCGCGATGCGACCCGCTTCCAGGAAGATCAGCGTATCGGCGTCGCGAACTGTCGACAGCCGGTGGGCGACGATCAGCACGGTCATGCTGCCGCGAAGGCTGTCGAGCGTCGCCGCGATCTCATGCTCGGTGGCATTGTCGAGGGCGCTCGTCGCCTCATCGAGCACCAGCACCCGCGGCCGGCGGTACAGCGCGCGTGCCAGGCCGACGCGTTGGCGCTGACCACCCGAGAGGCGCACACCGCGGTCACCGACGATCGTGTCGAAGCCTTCGGGCAGATGAGTGATCAGCGCGTCGAGCTGGGCGATGGATGCGACCTCGCGCATCCACTCGTGATCGAACTCAGCAGGCGCAACGCCGAATGCGATATTGGCAGCGACGGTGTCATTGGCGAGGAACACCTCTTGCGGGACGACGCCGAGTCCGGCGTACCACGCGGCGAGATCATCGTCGATCGGTCGCCCGCCGCTGGTGATCGTTCCTGAGGTAGGGGAGAGCAGGCCGAGGATCAGATCAAGCAGCGTGCTCTTGCCCGCCCCGCTCGAACCGACGAAGGCGGTCGTCTCGTTCGCGGGGATGCGCAGAGAGAGCCCCTGGAGCACCGGTCGGTCGGCATCGGCGTACTGGAACGTCACCTCATCGAGCTGGATATCGCCTGAGTAGAGGTCTCCATCTGAGCGCTGGGCATTGTGCATGCCTTCTGCATCCAGCTCGGCCAGGGCCTCGGCGAAGATCCGAAGGCCCGCGCGGCCGGCGCGCATGGTTCCGATGTTCGCGGTGATGCGGTTGAGCGTCGGCAGCGCGCGCATCGATGCCGCGGCGAAGAGGCCAAGGACGGGGAGGACCTGGTCACCTTGGCCGATGGCGAACAGCATGATTGCGATCCCCGCAATCGCGAGAATGAAGCTGACCTCGAGCAGATAGCGTGGGATGTCACTCAGGAAACCCATCATTCGAGACTGCTGCGCCCCGTACAGTTTCGCGTCACGATAGTTGGACACGAACCGATCGGCGCTGCCGCTGAGACGTGTCTCACGGAAGCCGTCCAGCCCGGGCATGAGCGACTGCCAGGCTCTCAGCGCTGCATCGGCCACGTTCTCGCCGATCTGCATTTGACGTCGTCTCAGGGCGTACTGCACACCGAAGACCAGCACGCCGAAGAGCGCCACCGCGAACAAGGCCACGCCGGGGGAACTCACCAGCAGTACCGCGATGATCGCGACCAACACGAGCGCGTCAGTGCACAGCGTCAAACTGGCAAGAAGCACGCTCGCGGACTGGCTGGTCGCATCATTGATATTGCGGTAGATCGTGCTCAGACTGCGCTGGCGGTGCCGCCCGTACGGTGCGAGTACATAGCGGCGCATGAGTTCGACCGAGGCCAACGCAGACACGCGCGTGGTGCGACCGAGCAGCCACCAGCGAAACAGTAGCGACCCAGCGCTTTTGACCAGAAAGGCCAGCGCGACGCCGCCGGCCACTACGGGGATGAGCACCTGCAGATCGGTGGTGCCGATCACGTCGGCGATGACGCGATTGACGCCGTCGAGTGGGCCCTGCGACGTGACGAGCTGCATCAGCGGGATCATGGCGGCAACGCCCACCAGATCGAGACCGGCGAGGATGATCGACGCGAGAACAGTCGTCGCGATCCATCGCGATGGCTTCGCGCCGGTGACCCGCAGCAGGGCCGCCATCTGGGCGACGACACTGCGGGGCGTCTGCGTGTCCCTCATCCCCACAATCCCCTGCCATACCTAGGCGTCACGGGGTTCTCGCGAGCCTGGGAATACGCTAGCATTATCGCGGTGGAGTGAAGGCATCGGCCGGATCTGCCACCCGCTCGTACTGGGGACTATGGCGAGCATAAACAACTACTGGGGGCATCACATGTCTGAGAACGAACAGAGCGGTGTGAGCCGCCGCACTGTGACCAAGGCGATGGCCTGGGCGGTACCCGCCGTCGCTGTCGCGTCGACCGTGCCGATGGCGGCCGCGTCGCTACCGCCTGTGTCGCTCAATGGCACGTTCTGCAAGATTCCGGGTGGGGGGGCGATCAAGACCTACGTCGTCGAAGTGACGGTGAACAACACGGGCAACACGCCACTCACGGTGACGTTTGACGCGCTGGACATCAACGGCGTCGTACAAACGGTGCTGGACCCTGCATCCACCACCGTGCCCGCAATGACGCGTCGTGTGTTGACAGTGAAGGCGACCGGCTACGGCGACAGCGCGAATGGCACCGCCATTGTGACCTACACCATCGGCGGTGTGCAAGACACCGCTAGCACGCTACCCGGCAACAACATTCCTCAGAACAACAACACGAGCGCTGGTTGTCCGGCGACTATCGTGAATCAGCCGTATCTGCAGGATACGGCGCTGTCTTGAGGTAAGGCCACCGCGTTCAGCAGATGGTGCCTACCAGGAGGTCTTGGAACGCTTGTACTCGTACTGACCAGTCAGCGGATTCGCGTCTGCCGCTGGTCCGCATGGGGTAGGAGGCCGTTGCCGCGTGCGCCACTTTACCTGAGAACGTCGAAGACGTCGCAATGATCACGCCGGCTGCATCCCGAAACCCCGCAACCGGTGTCGACACGACCGGACGCCCGACGGCCTGGTACTCGTAGAGCTTGATCGGGTCGAGGCTCTCGGTGAAGTCCGAGACGACGTGCGGCACGACCAGCACGTCGGCGTGCTGCAGGTAGGCGGGCACCTCGTCGCGTGACCGCGCCCCCAGCAGTACGACGCCGCTGTCACGCAGCAGCGTCGTGTCGGCATCCGACAGCGCATTCGGTCCGACCAGCACCAGCGAACCAGTACCGGCCAGCCCCCGCGCAACATCCGCGCACAGCTCCACGTCCAGTCGATCGCGGTGCAGCGTGCCGACGTACACGGCGGTTCGTCCCGCGGGCAGATCGGCCGGCCGCTCGGTCGGCACCTGATAGCGCGCGACGTCGACGGCGTTGCGGATCAGCACGATGTCAGCGCGCTGATCACTTTTCCGGCGCACCAGCTCGGGCGAGCAGGCGACCACGGTGGCAGCGTGCTGCAGCAGCCATCGCTCTCCGGCCGCTACCCGCGCGCGCTCGGTCGGTGGCCGATCCGCACTCAGCCAGTCGTCGGTCATGTCGTACAGTGCCGTCCAGCCGGTCAACCGCGCCACATCAGCAGCCCCCGGGTCATTGACCCAGAGCATCGGATCATCCATGCCCAGACGCTCAGCCGCCCGCCGTACGTGACGCACCGGACGACCTGCGGCGAACGGATCGAACCGGCGGGGCAGCCACTTGACGGCACGTACGGCCCACAGTCGATCGTCTACGCGCCTCATTCGCGAACCGAATTCGGGCCGCACCCTTCGACGCAACGCGTGCAGGGGGTCGGCCGGCGGTTCGACGAACAGCACGCGCAGAGTCGGATCCGAGTCGAGCAGCCCCGAGATCAGGTACTGATTGCGGCGCCAGACATCGTCCCACCGCTCAAGCGACATCACGACCAGATCGGTCACCCGCCCACCCCCTCGGCCGAGGCCCGCTCCGGCACCACGCGCGTGAGCAGCTCCACGTACTTCTGCGCCGTGGCACGCCAGGTCAGCTGCTCGACGCTGGCACGGCACGCGTCGCGCCAGTCGGTGACGTCGGTCGCCGCGATGCGCTCCATCAGCTCGCCGATGGATGCCGGGTCGCGGTCGGTCAGGTACCCGTTCTCGCCGTCGACGATCACGTCGGGCGCGCACCCGACGCGTGTCGTGATCACCGGCACACCGCTGGCCAGTGCCTCGGTGATCACGAGTCCGTACGACTCGTAGAGGGTGGGGAAGACGAACATGTCGGATGCTGCGAAGTAGGCCGGCAGGTCGGATCGCGGCCCCACGAACAGCACCCGCTCGGCCACGCCCGCCGCATCTGCGTGCGAGCGCATCCGTTCGATCGCCGACGCGTACCCACCGACGACCAGCAGCATGACGGTAGGCGCGTGCGCCAGCGCGGTGATCGCATCGGCGAGACCCTTGCGATCGAACTCGTGCCCGATGAACAGCGCCACGCGGTGCTCGTCGTCGAGGTTCAGCGCGGCGCGCGCCTGCGCCCGCTGCTCGGGCGACGGGGGCGCGAACCGGTCGAGATCGACCCCGTGCGGGATCACCGTGACCGGCACCGCGACCCCGCCGTAGACCCGGTTGAGCACGTCGACCTCGCGGTCGGTGAGCGCGACGATGGCGCGGTGCGTGTGCCCGCGGTAGCGGATGAGATCGCGAAAGAACGTGAAGGTGTGCAGGGGATTGCGCAGCATCCGCCACTTGGTGTTGCCGCGCGCGCGCATGGCCGCCATGACCACGCCGTGGTTGACGTAGATGTCGCCGGTCATCACCGCGTTGTGGCAGATCGAGACGGCGTCTGGCCGCTCGGCGAGAAAGCGCTTGGCCTTGCGCGTTCCGGCGATCGAGAAGTCGATCGCGTACCAGACCCGTGACAGGCGGTGCAGGAACAGTGAGCGGAACCGCTTGCGCGAGTGCCCGCGGGCGTCGTCGGCGGTGAACGATTCGACCGTGTGTCCGAGCTCGCGCAGCTGTGTGCCCAGTTGGTGCGCGCTGCCGGCGACGCCCGAACCCGACCCGATCACGGGGATGATCTGCACGATGTGCATCACGTCTCCCCTCGGAACCGCGCCTCGACGCGCACTGGACCGAGGCGGTACAGCGCGGCGCGACGTCGCGCTGCGGCACCGCGCTCGCCGCGCAGCACGAATGCACGAGCGGATGCGCCCAGCCATGCGGCAAGGCGAGCGGATGCCCATCCGCCGGCGCCGAAGTGCTTGCGCAGGTACCGCTCCTGCGAGGCGAAGAACATCGCATCACGGCGCCGTGGATCCGAGCTGGTGCCTGCCCCGACGTGCAGCGCCTGCACGTCGTCGACGACTTCGTGCCGCCAACCGAGCAGGTGCGCCCGGTACGCCCAGTCGGTCTCCTCGGCGTACAGGAAGAACCGCTCGTCGAACCCGCCGACCTGGGCGAGTGCCTCGGCTCGCAGCAGCAGCACCGAGCCGATGACGAATCCTTGGCGGTCCGAGCGCATGCGCCCGAGTCCGATGGCATCCACCCACGCGCCGAAGGGTGATGGGAACGGCCACCGCACCCGCGCGGACTTCCCGCTTTCGTCGACCTGCGCCGGTCCGACGCTCGCGAACATCGGATCTGCGCGCAGCCGCTGGTGCAGCAGCTGCACGTCGGCGGCACCGATCACGGCGTCGGGGTTCAGCAGCAGCACGTCGGCACCCGGGTGGCCCGGCTCGCGCAGTGCGAGGTTCACGGCCGCGCCGAAGCCGAGGTTCGCACCGGGATCGAGATAGCGCACGCCGAGTTCGGCGCACAGGTCGCGGATCTCGGGCATCGACGAGTTGTCGACCACCGTCACCGGCAACTCTGCGACGGGTTCGAGCGCCCGCCGCAGCATGTCGGGACCACCGTAGGCGACGACGACGATCTGCAGCTCGCGGTGCACGACGTCCGTCGTGGTCCGCGCCGCCGCGCGGTACAGCCGCTGGTACTGGTCGGTGACGGCGTCCCACGAGCAATCTGCGGCGCGCGCGAAGCCCGCCGCGCGCAGTGCGTCGCGCTCGGGTCCGGATGCCTGCAGCAGAGCGCCCGCGAGTGCGGTCGCGTCGCCGTGCGGTACGACGAGGCCGGCCCCGCCGACCACGTCGGGCAGGGCCCCTGCGTCGCTGGAGACGACGGGAACGCCGGATGCCATCGCCTCGACGGCCACGCGACCGAACTGTTCTGTCCACCGCGGGGTCGGCACCGACGGTACGGCGAGCACGTCGATGGACGCGTAGAACTCACCCATCCGCTCCGGGGCGATGGCTCCGACGAGTTCCACGCGGTCGGTGATGCCCAGCGACTCGGCCCGCGGGACGATCTCGTCGGCGAGCGGTCCGCTGCCTGCCAGACGGACCCGCAGCTTCGACTGCGCAGCCACGGCCTCGAGCAGTACCTGCACGCCCTTCTCCTCGACGAGGCGTCCGACGAATCCGACCACGATCGGGGCGTCGGCAGTCGGATGCCCGCGATCGGCGCCCGCGCCGGCATCTGCACGAGATCCCGCATCAGCATCCGACGAGTCATCCACCCCTAGCGGGATCAGCGTCGGCGCCCCCGGAAAGCCCTTCGCGACGCAGATCTCACCGGCGGCGCTGTTGCACACCGACAGCCCTGCGGCGCCGCGTAGCGCGGCCCGCTCGAACCATCGAAACGGTGCCGGGTAGCGCTTGGCGATGTTCTGCGCCGAGTAGAGCAGGTAGGGCGCGCGCTGACGGCGCAGCCATCGCAGCAGCAGGATCTCGGCCGTGGCCAGCGCGAACGGCTCTTCGTGGATGTCGATCACATCCCAGTCGGCACCCAGCGCCCGCCATAGCGGGAGCAGGGAGTACAGGAACAGCGCGGGATGGCGTCCGAACGTGCGTGTCGGCAGCACCCACGGCTCGGCATCGGTGTCGAGCGACACCGGCACCCCACCGGCATGCCACTCCCTGGCCGTGATCAGCCGGATGTCCTCTCCGCGGCGAGCCATCGTTCGCTCCCGCGTGCGCCACGGCCCCACCGTGGCGCTGTGAGAAATTCTCAGTACGCGCAACCCGACTCCCCTGTAGGCTATGACCACAATAGACCGCGCTTCTTCTTCCTGTGAGCGCGGACTGCATACAGACGTCGTCGGGGGATGACATCTGTTCTGGGGACAGGAAGCACGGCTGGGGAGCCGTGATCTGGGGATTGCTGGGGAATTCTGGGGATGGGACTCTCACGTTCCGCGAGCCCGCACATCGTGCACCTCGCGCACACGACCGCAGCCGGCGGCGCAGAGCTCGCGCTCAAGCGTCTGCTCGACACCAAGCCCGACTGGGAGCCGAGCCTGCTCATCCCGGCCGAAGAAGAAGAGAACGTCTTCGTCGGGGTCAGTACCTCGACCGGCGGCGTGCGCCAGCTTTCCGGAGCCAGCCGTAGCGGTGCCCTGCGCGCGCTCGGACTCGGCACGCGGCTGATGGTTCAGGCCGCGATCACTCGCTGGCATCCGGCTGTCCGTCACAGCGATCTCGTCGTCGCCAACTCCACCCGTTCGGCCGCCTACGGCGCGCTGGCGGTGCTGGGCACGCGGCGCCCGTTCGTCGTGCATCTGCGCGATCACATCTCGCCCGAGGCACTGGGTTCGGTCGGCTACCGCATCATGACGCGCCTGGTGCTGCCGCGCGCCAACGGCGTGGTCGCCAATTCGCGCGGCACGCTCGACACAGCCCGCCGGTTCCTGCACGACGACGCCGTTGTCGCGGTCATCCCGAGCCCGTCCGGACTCGGTCGGTTGCAGCAGCACTCGCGCGGCGAGGGACCGCTGCGCATCGGGATGCTGGCGCGTCTCGACCCGTGGAAGGGACAGCTCGCGCTGCTCGACGCCTTCGCCCAGGCCTTTCCCGACAGCGACGCGCAGCTCGACCTCGCCGGTGCCGCACTGTTCGAGCACGCCGCGTTCGCCGACGAACTTCGTGCCCACGCCAAAGAGCTGGGCATTGCCGACCGGGTGAACCTGCTGGGGCACGTGCACGACATCGCCCCGCTGCTGGCGTCGTGGGATGTCGCCGTGCAGTACTCGCTGCGGGCCGAGCCGATGGGGCAGAACGTGCTGCAGTGTCTCGCCGCCGGCACCGCGGTCGTGGTCGCCGACGAGGGCGGACCGACTGAGTGGGTGCGGCACGGGCACAACGGCCTGCGGGTCACTCCGCGCGACACCGGCGCACTGGCCGATGCGCTGCGCCGTCTCGCCGACGACCCTGCGCTGCGACAGCGACTGAGTGCCGCCGCGGTGCAGACCCCGGGGCTGCTTGACGATGCTGAGATCGCCGCGATCCATGCGGGTGTCTACCGCGACGTGATCACCCTGGCATCCGCCGACCGTCGCGCCGCCGCGCGGGCGGGCCGAAGCACCGCGCCGAGCATGCGCACGGTCGGAGCGTCGCTGGCCGCGCTCCAGGTGCCTGACCCGCAGCCGGTGGTGGCTCGCACTCCGTGATCGTCTAGGCTGACGGCGTGATCGAACCCGCACCGGAGGCGGCTGCCGAGCGCCGCGCAGGTGCGGTGCCTGCCAGCATCCGACTGCGTCTGGCGCGCGCGGCCGTGCAGGCGCTGGCCGAGGAGGCCGGGGCGCGGATGCTGCACATCAAGGGCGACGCGACCGACCCCGCCCTGCGGGCGGAGCCGCGGTACGGCACCGACGTCGACGCGCTGGTCGACCCGCGACGGATCCGTGCGCTGCACGACACCCTGCTCGCGCACGGCTGGCGGGTATACAGCACGTTCCGGTTCGGCTCGTCGTTCGAGCACGCCCAGACGTATCTGCACGAGACCTGGGGTTACTTCGATCTGCATCGTCGGTTTCCCGGCATCGGCCTCGCCGATCAGCAGGCGTTCGATCTGCTGTGGGCGCAGCGCTCGCCGCGGGCGTCCGCAGCTCGAACCTATTGGGCACCCGGTGTCGACGCGCAGGCCATGATTCTCGTGCTCAACGCGGTACGCGGAAAGGGCGGCATGCCCCCGGTCTGGCACGAACTCGACGACGACGCGCGGGCACGCGTGCGCGGGCTCGTCGAGGAGCTACACGCTGACGTCGCGTTCGCTGCGGCGTCAGGTGAACTCGATGACTACCGTGACCGCCGCGAGTACCTGTTGTGGAAGGTGACCTCGCAGGGCGGGCCGCGAGTGGTCGAATGGTGGGCGCGCCTGCGGGCGCAGCCGACGATCGGCGGACGCATCCGGGTCGCCGTGCAGGCACCGCTGGTGAACACCGACCGGCTCAGCCGGAGGCTCGGTCATGCACCGACTCGGGGTCAGGTGATCGCGGAGTTCTTCCGTCGCGGGGTGCGCGGCCTCGGCGAGGCGGTCGGCATGCTCGGTCGCACGTGGCGAGGCAGACGATGAAGCGCGTGCGGCCGGGAGACCTGTGCGCGGTGATCGACGAGGACGATGTCGTGTACGTCGCGCCGTTGCCGGACGGGCCCATCCTGGTGCTCGACGGAGTCTCGGCGCTGATCTGGCAGGCCGTCCGCGATCCGCAGATCGACGACGCCGTGGCGCACGTGGCCGCATCGACCGCTCAACGGTCCGAGGACATCGCCGGACATGTCGAGGACTTCGTCGACGACCTCGTGCGACGTGGTGTGCTCACATACGTCGACCAGGGGTGAGCAGCCGCATGAGCGGCAGACGTTGCGTCTTCCGGCAGATCTCCGAACTAGACGTCGACGGCTTCGCGCCGCGACGGCACACGGCGGGCGCGGGGCGGGTGGCGCCGCACGAGCATGCGCGCGATCAGGCATCCGATCGCCGTGCCGAGCGTGTTCGCGATGACATCGGACAGGGTGGGGTAGCGGCTGGGCAACATGGTCTGCACGAGTTCGATGGTCGCGCTCGTCGCGTAGCCCAGCAGCAGGACCACCCAGGCGCTGTTGCGCGGGAAGGCCGCGACCAGCAGCAACCCGAGCGGCACGAACAGGGCGATGTTCGCCAGGAACTCGAACAGCGTGTACGTCGTGGTCATCGAGACGTCGAACCGCGAACTGACGAACTGCGCGAGCCGGTAGACGATGCCAGTCACCTTCGAAGCCGCCGTCGCCGGCAGCCACACGATCAGCGCGAGGGCGACCCCGTAGGGCACGAGCAGGACGCGCGCGAGGATCGCGAGAAACGGAAGGCGTGCAGACGGCATGCGCCTCAGCCTATGGATGCTGCATGGGAGCGCCCTGAGCCGCGGGCTCGCTCCCGACCGGGTCAGCCCGCGGTGTACCCGTTCGGGTTCTGCGACTGCCAGGTCCATGAATCTCGGCAGGCCTCGGCGAACGAGCGCTTCGCCTTCCACTTCAGGTCACGGTTCGCCATCGAGGGGTCGGCGACGGCACGGGCGACGTCGCCCGGCCGCGGGGCGACGATCTCGTACGGGATCTCACGGCCACTGGCATCCGAGAAGGCCCGCACCACGTCGAAGACGCTCTGCCCGACACCGGTGCCGAGGTTGTACGTCGCCACGCCGGGGCGCAGGCTGGTCAGGGCGGCGAGGTGGCCGTCGGCGAGATCCATGACGTGGATGTAGTCGCGCACGCCGGTGCCGTCGTGTGTCGGGTACTGGTCGCCGAAGACGGCGAGGTGGTCGCGGCGGCCGATCGCGACCTGCGCGACGAACGGCATCAGGTTGTTCGGGATGCCCGCGGGGTCTTCGCCGATGCGCCCGGACGGGTGCGCGCCGACCGGGTTGAAGTAGCGCAGCAGCACCGCCTCGAGTTCGGGGCGGCTCACCTGGATGTCGCGGATGATCTGCTCGTTCATCGCCTTCGTCCAGCCGTACGGGTTCGTGATGCCGTGACCGGCGGGCTGACCCTCGTCGAGGTTCTGCACGCCCTCGGCGGCGGGTGCGTACACCGTGGCGGATGAGCTGAACACGATCTTCGACACGTGGTGCTCGGCCATGATGTCGAGCAGATTGAGGGTCGATGTCAGGTTGGTGCGGTAGTAGCGACCGGGCTGCGCGACGGACTCGCCGACGGCCTTGAGGCCCGCCAGGTGGATCACGGCATCGAAGTTCTGATCGCGAAGCGCCGCACGGGAGGCGGCGAGGTCGGCCAGGTTGCATTCGATGAGGTCGATGGCGCGTTCGGTGAGGTGCTCCACTCGGTCGATCGCGGTGCGGGAACTGTTCGAGAAGTCATCGACGACGAGCACATCGTGCCCGGCCTCGAGCAGCACGAGGGCGACGTGGGATCCGATGTAGCCGGCTCCGCCGGCGAGAAGAATGCGCACGGGTCAAGCCTACCCACCAGCAAGTCGACTCGCTCTGCACAGTGCCCGACTCGCTCTGCACAGTGCCCGACCTGGGCCGGGTCATCCACAGTCATCGGGATTCGGGCGTTGTACGGCCGGCGATTTCACTAGCGTTGGATTCGCCTCCGGATCGGGTGAATCCTCAGGCACAATGGAGGTATGTACATGTCCGCCGAAACGATCACGATCCTTATCGGAATCGCATCGCTGCTGCTTGCCCTTGCCGGTGGCTTCGGCTGGATGGTTCACCGCATGGACCGCATCGGTGGCGAACTCAACGGGCGTATGGACCGCATGGGTGCCGAAGTCAACGGGCGCATGGATCGCCTGGGCGCAGAACTCAACGGGCGCATGGACCGCATGAGCGCGGATCTCGGCGCGCGCATGGACCGCATGAGTGATGAGCTTGTCGAGGTGAAGATCGCGATCGCCCGCGTCGAAGGACCGCCGCGACACCTGCTGACCGGCCGCTGAGCGTCAGCGCAGGTACTCGGTGAGGCGGCTTGCGCTGTCTGCGGGCACGAAGCCGGTCGCCTCGATCTTGCGGAGGTCGAGGACGCTGTTGCGGGGGCGCGGGGCGATCGGGCCGGTGGCGTCGGCGTAGTACTCCTCGGTGCTGACCGGGCTCACGCGTGCCGGGTCGTGGCCGGTGAGGCGGTAGACGTCGCGGGCGACGTCGGCCCAGGTGGTCGGCTCGCCGCCGCCGGTGAGGTTGTAGGTTCCGTACTCGGCTCCGGTATCGAGCAGGTGTCGGATGCCCCGGGCGATGTCGTCGGCGAACGTGAGCCGGCCCGTCTGGTCGTCCACGACCTTCGGGTCGATGCCGCGCTCGGCCAGTGACGCCATGGTGCGCACGAAGTTCGACCCGTCGCCGATCACCCACGAGGTGCGCACGATGTAGTGCCGGGGTGCGATGGCTGCGGCGAGGTCGCCGGCGGCCTTGCTCTGACCGTAGACGCCCAGGGGCGTGAACGCCGCGTCCTCGCCGTACGCGCCCGCGGCGCTGCCATCGAAGACGTAGTCGGTTGAGACATGCACGAGGGTGAGTGCGAACTCGGTCGCAATCGCGGCGAGGCGGGCGGATGCTGCCGCGTTGACCTGCCAGGCGGCGGCGCGACCCTCGGCGGTCTCGGCGCGGTCGACGCCGGTGTAGGCGGCGGCATTGATGATCGTCCCGTAGTCGCGCCACCGGCGGGCGGTGCGCAGCCCCGGATCGGTGAGGTCCAGCTGCTCGCGGCCTGCGTACTCGATGTGCGCGGCGTCGCCGAACTCTGCCCGCAGTGCCCGGCCGACTTGGCCGTCGGCGCCGGTGATCAGGATCTTGCGCGGCGCGATCGGGGTGACGGCACCCAGCCGCGGGTGATTCTTGTCCTTGGCTGAGATCTCGACCTGGTCGAGGGGGATCGGCCAGTCGATGGCGGCGGTCTCATCGGCGAGGTTGAGGAAGGCGTAATCGGTGTTCTCGGCCGACCAGTGGTCGTTCACCAGGTACGTGTACGCGGTGCCGGGCTCGAGAGTCTGGTAGGCATTGCCGACCCCGCGCGGCACGAAGATCGCCCGTGATGGGTCGAGCTCGGTGGTGAACACGGCACCGAAGGTGGGGCCTTCGCGCAGGTCGACCCAGGCCCCGAAGATGCGGCCGGTGGCGAGCGAGACGAACTTGTCCCAGGGCTCGGCATGGATGCCGCGGGTGGTGCCGACCGCGTCGTTGAACGAGATGTTGTTCTGCACGGGTCCGAAGTCGGGCAGCCCGGCGGCGATCATCTTCTCGCGCTGCCAGTTCTCTTTGAACCAGCCGCGGTTGTCGCCGTGCAGGGACAGGTCGACCAGCACCAGCCCAGGAATCGTCGTCTCGGTGACCACCATCAGCGGCCCGTCCTTTCCCGGTCGTTGAGCGAGCGCAGCGAGACGAAACGCGCCGGTCTGGTCGCCCCCTCCCGGTCGTTGAGCGAGCGCAGCGAGACGAAACGCGCGGGTCTGGTTGCCCCCATCCGGTCGTTGAGCGAGCGCAGCGAGACGAAACGCGTTCGCCGGGTTGCCCTCATCCGGTCGTTGAGCGAGCGCAGCGAGACGAAACGCATCGGCATCATTGCCCCCGCTCCGCATAGAACGCCTCGGTCGCGCCCTTCGCCGGCGCCCACCAGCTCTCATTCTCGCGGTACCAGTCGATGGTCACCGCAAGCCCCGCCTCGAAGTCGCCGTACTGTGGCGTCCAGCCGAGCTCGTCGCGCAACTTGGACGAGTCGATCGCGTAGCGCAGGTCGTGCCCAGCCCGGTCGGTCACGTGATCGTATGCATCTGCCGGCTGACCCATCTGCGTGAGGATCAGCTCGATCACGCTCTTGTTGTCCTTCTCACCGTCCGCGCCGATCAGGTACGTATCGCCGATGCGGCCACGGTTGAGCACCGCCAGCACGGCCGAGGAGTGGTCGTCGGCGTGGATCCAGTCGCGCACGTTGTGTCCGGCTCCGTACAGCTTGGGTCGGATGCCACGGAGCACGTTCGTGATCTGGCGGGGGATGAACTTCTCGACGTGCTGGTACGGGCCGTAGTTGTTCGAGCAGTTCGAGATCGTCGCCCGTACCCCGAAGGAGCGCACCCACGCCCGCACCAGCAGATCGGATGCCGCTTTCGTCGACGAATACGGTGACGACGGGTTGTACGGGGTGGTGTCGGTGAACCGCGCCGGGTCATCCAGCTCAAGGTCGCCGTAGACCTCGTCGGTGGAGATGTGATGGAACCGCACGTCGTGGCGGCGCACCGCTTCGAGCAGCGTGTACGTGCCGACGATGTTGGTGTCGAGGAACGGTCGCGGGTCGGCCAGCGAGTTGTCGTTGTGCGACTCGGCGGCGTAGTGCACGACAGCATCCGCCCCTGCGATCAACCCGTCCACCAACTCGGCATCCGCGATGTCACCGTGCACGAACGCCACACGGTCGTCGGGCAGCCCCGCCAGCGACGCACGATTGCCCGCGTACGTCAGTTTGTCGAGCACGGTGACGTGGTGTTCGGTGTGCGCCACGACGTGGTGCACGAAGTTCGAACCGATGAACCCGGCTCCGCCGGTCACGAGCAGCTTCACACAGTCATCGTTCCACAGTGGGCCGATGATCAGCGCACCGGCAGCAGATGCCGGGGCGGACCCTCCAGACGTGCGACCGCGATCTTGACCTCGGTGACCTCACCGGCGAGAGCGTCGATGCGTGCCCCGAGTTTGTCTTCGAGAGCATCGACCTTGTTCTCGACTCGATCGATTCGACGCACCATCCATGCCGCGAGTGCCAACATGCCGATGCCGAGCGTGATGAAACTGCTGAGTGTGGCAATGATGTCGGCGGACACGTACATACCTCACATTCTGCCTCGAGCGAGGCTGCGCTTCCACCGAACGCAGCGGCCACAGCAGACACCTGATCCGACGATGCCGGCGAATGTGGATAACCGGGGTGACCTGCACCGATGTGCAGAACTGTCAGTTCCGGCCGCGCTCCAGCAGCTCCAGCAGATACGAGCCGTACCCCGACTTCACGAGCCCCTCCGCACGCTCCCGCAGCTGCTCATCGGTCAGGAACCCCTGCCGCCACGCGACCTCCTCCGGGGCGCCGATCTTCATGCCCGTGCGCCGCTCGATCGTGCGCACGTAGTCGGCGGCATCGGTCATCTGGTCGAACGTGCCGGTGTCGAGCCAGGCCGTCCCGCGCGGCAGCACCTCGACCTGCAGCTTGCCGCGTCGCAGATACTCGCGGTTCACATCGGTGATCTCGTACTCCCCCCGCGCCGACGGTGACAGCCCTCGCGCGATCTCCACCACGTCGTTGTCGTAGAAGTACAGTCCGGGCACCGCGTAGTTGCTCTTGGGCGCGGCCGGCTTCTCTTCCAGCGACACCGCACGCCCATCGCCGTCGAACTCGACCACCCCGTACGCCGAGGGCTCGGCAACCCAGTAAGCGAACACCGCCCCGCCGTCGACATCGCGGAACCGCGCCAGCTGAGTGCCGAGACCGGGCCCGTAGAGCAGGTTGTCGCCCAGCACCAGCGCCACACTGTCATCGCCGATGAAGTCGGCGCCGATCGTGAACGCCTGTGCGAGCCCGTCGGGCGAGGGCTGCTGTGCGAACGACAGGCGGATGCCGAACTGCGACCCATCCCCCAGCAGTCGCTCGAAGTGCGCCGCGTCGTGCGGGGTGGTGATCACCAGGATGTCGTCGATGCCCGCCAGCATCAGCGTCGACAGCGGGTAGTAGACCATCGGCTTGTCGTACACCGGCACGAGCTGCTTCGAGACGCCGAGCGTGACCGGATGCAGGCGCGTCCCCGAGCCGCCGGCGAGAATGATCCCCTTCATGTGTTCATCGTGCCACGGACCGCAGACGCCTAAGAATCGTCACGCGTCGCCGACGAAGGCGCGGATCTTCTCGGCGAAGATCGCCTCGCTGAACCCGGCGGTCGCCGCCGCCGCGTCGAACGCCGGGAGCGCGATGGCGGCGGTGATGGCGGATGCCAGATCGCCGGGGTCCGTCGAGGATGCCACTACGCCGCTGACGCCGGCCGTGAACGTTTCGAGCTGTCCTCCGAGCGGGCCGGTCACCACCGGGGTGCCTACCGCCTGTGCCTCGACGGGAACGATGCCGAAGTCCTCGATGGCGGGAAACACGAACACCGCCGCGCGCTGCATGAGCGTGTACAGCAGGGCATCCGACGGGAAGATCACGAAGGTGACCGGCACCGCGGCCCCCGCTGCCAGGGCGCGCAGACGCGACTCGTCGGGGCCGCTGCCGGCGATCACGACCGGCAGCCCGGTGCGTTCGCCGGCCTGGATCACCAGGTCGAGGCGCTTGTAGGGCGTGAAGCGCGAGACGCCGAGCACGAAGGTGTCGGGCAGAGCATCGCGCACGCGCTGCTCTGCGTCGTCCGTCACCGCCGCGCTCCAGTCGCCCTGCGCGAGCAGTCGGTCGACGGCCACCGGGGGGTGGATGACGGTCGCGTCACGATCCCACGCGTGGCGCACGCGGTCGCGAACGAAACGGCTGTTCGCGGCGATCGCCACGGGCTCCTTCGCACGCGCTCGGTCGAGGCGCCGGAACAGCGGTGCCGCAGCGCGCACGGCCGGATGATCGCCGCGCTCATCGAGCTCGGGTGCCCAGATGTACCGCGCCGGGGTGTGCGCGTAGATGAACTTCGGCACGTCACGGCGGGGGAGTCGCGCGTGATGGGCGAAGACGTACGAGCTGATCAGCATCCAGTCGTACGCTCGTCCGGTGCGCAGGGTGCGCCAGGTCGCCGGCATGAGCGGCAGCGCCAGCGCCTTGCGCCCTCGCAGCGGAGTGCGGGCCAGCCAGCTCTCGTGCACGGCGTGCCCTGGAAACCGCCCCGGCGCGTCATTCCACAGGCAGAGCAGATCGGCGTTCGGAAAGGTGTGCGCCATCGCGTCGAGCACACGCTCGGCGCCGCCGGACTGTTCGATCCATTCCTGAATGAGCAGCCCTGCCACTACGGTCGTCCCATGCCGAAGTAGGTCCACCCGGCGGCGCGCCACGCGGCCGAGTCGTACGCGTTGCGGCCATCGACCACGACTCGTCCCCGGGTGAGTGAGGCGGCGTGCTCGGGTGAGAGCTCGCGGCGGTACTCATCCCATTCGGTCACCAGCAGCACGGCATCCGCGTCGCGCAGGGCGGTGTCGCGGTCGGCGACGTAGGTGAGTTGTGGATGCATCCGGCGCGCGTTCTGCAGTGCCTGCGGGTCGGTGACGACCACTTCGGCGCCCAGGCCGTGCAGGCGCACGGCGGCGTCGAGGGCGGGTGAGTCGCGCACGTCGTCGCTGTGCGGTTTGAACGCGGCGCCGAGGATGGTGACCTTCTTGCCGTGCACGCTGCCGCCGAGCCCGTCGACGACCAGTTGCACGGCGCGGTCACGGCGGCGCAGGTTGATCGCGTCGACCTCGCGCAGAAAGTTCACCGATTCGCCGCGGCCGAGCTCTTCGGCACGTGCGGCGAACGCACGGATGTCCTTCGGCAGGCATCCGCCGCCGAAGCCGATACCCGATCCGAGAAATGGCCGCCCGATGCGCTTGTCGTGTCCGATCGCCTCGGCCAGCAGGGTGACGTCGGCGCCGGTCACCTCGGCGATCTCGGCCATCGCGTTGATGAACGAGATCTTGGTGGCGAGAAACGCGTTGGCCGAGACCTTGACGAGTTCGGCGGTGGCGTAGTCGGTGACGATGAACGGGGTGGCCTTGGCGACCGCCGGGTGGAACACCTGACGCAGCATGTCGGCGGCGCGTTCGCCATCGGGTCCGCCGGGAACGCCCACGACGAGCCGGTCGGGGTCGATGGTGTCCTTCACCGCCCATCCCTCGCGCAGGAACTCGGGGTTCCACACGAGCGTCGCACCGGTGGTCGCCACGCGCTCGGCGAGTACCGCTGCCGTACCGACCGGCACGGTCGACTTGCCGGCCACGACGTCGCCCGGCCTAAGGTGCGGCAGCAGAGACTCGAAGGCCGTGTTCACGTCGGTGAGGTCGGCGGCGTGTCCGCTCTGCTGCTGCGGCGTGCCGACGCCGACGAAATGCACGCTCGCCCCGGCGGCCCGCGAGATGTCGGTCGTGAAGGCAAGGGCGCCTGACTCGACGCCCGCCCGCAGCAGCTCGGGCAGTCCCGGTTCGAAGAAGGGCGCCTCGGCGCGGGAGAGCGCGTCGACCCGCTGCGGGTCTATGTCGATGCCGATCACCTCGTGGCCGATCGATGCCATCGCGGCGGCGTGCACCGCCCCCAGGTACCCGCACCCGATGACGGACAGCTTCATGCGAGGTTCCCCCTCATGTCGATGTGACCGCGCTCGTGCCGGACTTGCCGCAGCGCTGGCGGTCACCCGCTCATCGTATCGGCCCGACCGGCCACTGCTGCGAGCGGGTCAGTACGCCCCTCGGCGCTCGGCGACGGCGCGTATGGTGCGCCAGATGATCACCATGTCGCCGGTCAGCGACCAGTTCTCGACGTAGTACAGGTCGAGGCGCAGGCTCTCTTCCCATGACAGGTCGGAGCGTCCGCTGACCTGCCACAGCCCGGTGATGCCCGGCTTGACGAGCAGACGCCGTTCGGCCCAGCTCTCGTAGTCGCTGACCTCGCTCAGCAGCGGCGGGCGCGGGCCGACCAGCGACATGTCGCCGCGGATCACGTTGATCAGCTGGGGCAGCTCGTCGAGGCTGAGCCGGCGCAGTACGCGCCCGATCGGTGTCACGCGGGGGTCATCGCGCATCTTGAACAGCACGCCGTTGCCGTCGGTGTGCGCCAGCAGTTCGGGCAGGCGGGCTTCGGCATCGGTCACCATCGACCGGAACTTGAGCATGGTGAACGTTCGGCCGTCGAGGCCGACGCGCTGCTGACGGAACAGCGCGGGCCCGCCGTCGGCGCGCACGCGCAGGGCGATGAACAGCAGCAGTGGACTGAGAACGATCAGACCCAGACCCGAGGCGATGATGTCGAACGCGCGCTTGGTGATGTAGCGCGAGCCGGTGAACTCGGGGGAGTCGACGTGCAGCAGCGAGAGGCCGGCGACCGGGCGCGCGTGCAGGCGGGGTCCGGCGACATCGGTCAGCGCGGCTGCGAGCACCAGCTCGATGCCGTGCGACTGCAGATCCCAGCCGAACTGGCGCAGCCTGGCCGGCGAGATCAGGTCGGATCCGCTGTAGACGACGGTGTCGGCGCCCGAGCGCTCGACCGCGGCGACGATGTCATCGAGTCCGCCGATCAGCGGCACACCGGGCAGCAGCTCGTCATCGGCGCGGTCGGTGATCGCGCCCGAGACCACGATCCCGGCGGCGCGGTCGCGGCCGAGTTCGCCGGCGACGTGCTGGGCGTTGCCGTGCTCGCCGACGACGATCGCGTGGGCGAGATAGCGGCCGTGCGCGCGCTGTCTGCCGAGCCATTGGCGCCACACCCAGCGGCTGACGACCAGGGCGACGAGCCCGGCCGGCAGGGCCAGCAGCAGGTAGCCGCGAGCGAGGTCGACGCGCAGCAGGAAGGCTGCGATCGCGAACAGGCCGAACATGCGCAGGCTGGCATCGACGACCCGGCGGTACTCGTCCCAGCCGCTGGCGACGCGCTGCACCGAGCGCGTGCCGAGCAGCTTCAGCGTCGTGAGCCAGGCGATGATGACGATCGCCGAGACGAACGTGTAGGCGAGGTTGAAGCCGTCGCCCGAGACTCCGGGGATGTGCAGCCCGGCGGGCTCGCCGAAGCGCAGCTGCTGCGCGCCGAACACGGCGGCGATGACGATGACAGTGTCGGTGAAGGCCAGGCGGCGGCCGTATGTGCGCTGCCAGCTGATCGCGGATGCTGTCGCCGGCGCGCTGTGGCGCATCCGCGCCTGAACCGGACGCACGTCAACCGCACGCACGTCAACCGGACGCGCGTCGAACGACGGCGTGGCAATGCGCGGTTTACCGCGCAGAGCGAAGTCCCCAGAAAAAACCACGACCCCTCCCCAGAGGATCCGTAATGCACACACGTCTCTGCCCCAGCAGAGATGAACCTCGATGTTCGAGTCATCGAGCGCGGATCCCGCCCCAAACGGGATCTTCGGCTGAGTCTAACCCCTCGGCATTCGATGTGGTAGATGC